>JBKJKB010000016.1:0-19609 GCA_046597675.1 Gemmatimonadaceae bacterium | reverse complement strand
GCGTCGATGGCACGCTGCACTGCGACGCGACTGAACCCGGCGGTCAGTACGCTCTCGCCCAAAGTGCCTCGGACTGCGAGGCAGCGCCGCACGCCAGACAGTTTGCGGGGGGCTCCGCGGAACAGAACTCCTCGTCCGGCAAGACGCGAATGGTCGCCTTCGTGTCTTCCTTGACCTTCGTTTCGCACGCACGGGAACCGCACCAGCCTGCGTACACGAATCCGCCGTCACCTTCCATGATCGCGCGGAACTCGTCATACGTGATCCGGCCACGATGGCTGTTCTTCTCGCGCCGCTCGCGCGCGGCGGACAGCATCGCATCCTGGATCTGCACCAGCAGCTCGGCAGCTTCTTCGCCGATCGTATCGAGCGACACCGGCTTCTTCGCGCGGTCGTCACGGCGTACGAGTACCGCCTGATTCTTGTCCAGATCGCGCGGGCCCAGCTCGATGCGCAGCGGCACGCCGCGCAGCTCCCACTCGTAGTACTTCGCTCCGGGCGACATTCCCTCGCGGGCGTCGAGGTGCACGCGCAACCGGTGCGGATCCCGCCGCTCCCACTCGACGAGCGACGTCTTGAGCCTGTTTGCGGCCTCGAACACGCGACCCCGGTCTTCCTCGGTCTTCCAGATCGGCACGATCACTATCTCGATCGGCGCGAGCAGCGGCGGCGTGCGCAGCCCGACGTCGTCGCCGTGCGTCATCACGAGGCCGCCGACGAGCCGTGTGGAGACTCCCCAGCTCGTGTTCCAGACGTGCTCGACCGTGCCCGCCTCGCTCTGGAACGTCACGTCGAATGCCTTGGCGAAGTTCTGCCCAAGGTTGTGCGACGTGCCCGCCTGCAGCGCGCGGTTGTCCTGCATCATGGCTTCGCACGAGAACGTGCGCAGCGCTCCGGCGAACTTCTCGGCGTCGGTCTTCACGCCGGTCACGACCGGCATGGCCATGTAACCCTCCATGAAGTCGCTGTACACGCCGAGCATCTTTCTCGCTTCTTCCTCCGCCTCGTCGTGCGTCGCGTGGGCGGTGTGGCCTTCCTGCCAGAGAAACTCGAGCGTCCGCAGGAACAGGCGAGTACGCATCTCCCAGCGAACGACGTTGGCCCACTGATTCATGAGCAGCGGCAGGTCGCGGTAGCTCTGGATCCACTTGGCGAACATCGCGTAGATGATGGTCTCGGACGTCGGCCGCACCACGAGCGGCTCGTCCAGCAGCTTCCCGCCACCGTGCGTGACGACAGCCACCTCCGGCGCGAACCCTTCGACGTGCTGCGCTTCCTTCTTGAGAAAGCTCTCGGGAATGAACAGAGGGAAATAAGCGTTCACGTGCCCCGTCGCCTTGAACATGTCGTCGAGCTGCCGCTGCATGCGCTCCCAGATGCCGTAGCCGTTCGGCCGGATCACCATGCAGCCGCGCACCGGCGCGTAGTCGGCGAGCTCGGCCTTCAGGACCAGCTCGTTGTACCACGCGCTGAAGTCCTCCGCGCGCGGAGTCAGCTTCTTGTCGTCAGCCATAGTCTTACACCGGGGGGTTGAGGAGCTCGTCGCCGCGAACGACTTGCTCGCTGCCATCGGCCAGCGTTTTCACGGTCATCGTGCCCGCGCCGCCGTTCCACTGGTCGCGCAGGAGAATAACCACCTGGCGCGCTCCCGCGCTTGCCGCCGCCTTGAGCTGCCGCGCCAGCTGCTGCGCCTTGAGCGAATACTCGACGCTGTGCCCTCTCCCTCGCAGCCGCGCAGCCACCGACATCACGTCCGGGAGCAGCGCTTCGTCGTCGGACGCGACCCAGTAATCGACGGCTGGATCGAGTGCCGGCATCAGCTTCCGGGATCTGAGCAGCTCGCCCAGCACGACGTCGCCCATGCCGAATCCCAGCGCGGGCGACGCGGTCCCGCCGAGCGTGGCGAGCAGATCGTCGTAGCGCCCGCCGCCGCAGATCGCGCGAAACTCGCCCGCCGAATCGAACAGCTCGAAAACTATTCCCGTGTAGTACGCGAGCCCGCGCACTACCGACAGGTCGAGCTGCACCCAGTCGTGCACGCCAAGTGCGCGAAGCAGATCGAAGTATCGCGCCAGCTTTTCGAAGTGCTCATCCATCGCCCGCACGCCGCCAAGCCGGGCGCGAAGCTCTTCGAGGTCCTTCGCCGCAACCGCTTCGAACAGCGAGCTGACCGCATGCGGTGCCAGTCCGCCGTCGGTCAAACGCTTCTCCAGCGCCGCGCGCGGCTCGCGATCCAGCTTGTCGAGCACCGCATAGACGAGCGGCTGGTCCTTGTCCGCGATCTCGAAGTGCGCGAGCAGCGCACCTATCAGACGGCGATCGGACACACGCGCGCGGACGTCGTTCGCGGTCAGGCCGACCTCGCGCATCACGTCGATCGCGAGCGCGAGGAGCTCCGCGTCGGCAGCTACGTCCGACTCGCCCACGATATCTACGTTGAGCTGAAAGTGCTCACGGAGTCGACCCTTCTGCTGGCGCTCGTACCGGAAGAGCTGCGGCGTCGAGAACCACCGTACCGGCTTGCGCAACGCGTTCAGTCTCGCGCCGACCATTCGCGCGAACGTCGGGGTCATCTCCGGACGCAGGGCCACATTCCTGCCACCCTTATCCTCGAAGACGTACAGCTGTCCCACGATCTCTTCGCCGCTCTTTGCGGTGTAGAGCTCCAGCGGCTCGAGCGGAGGGCCGTCGTACTCCACGAAGCCGTACCGGCGCGCGACCTCGCGCCATGCGTTCATCACATACGCGCGCTCGGCGAGCTCCTGCGGGTAGAAATCCCGGAATCCTGGCAGCGCCGCCCGTGACATTGGTGAAAGCTACGCGGCCATTGGAGACAGCTGCAAGCACGACATCGCATCTCCAACTGTATGAAACGAACCCGTGACCAGCACGGTGCGGCCGCGGTCGCCGGCCAGAGCGACGGCGTCGCTGAATTCGGGCACGGCGGAGGCGTTCGCTCCGAGGGCATTCGCGTAGCCGGCAGCCAGGGCGGGATCCCACCGGCGGGCCGCCGGCGCTGTCGGAGGCGTGGTGGTAATGAGCTCATCTACGACCGGCGCAAGCTGCTCGATCATGCCCCGCCAATCCTTGTCCGAGAGGATCCCCACCAGAGCGACCAGCGGACGCGCGCTCTCGATCCCGGCCAGCACCTCCACGAGGACCGCAATGCCGGCGGGGTTGTGCGCGACGTCAAAAATAAATTTGCCCCGCCGGTCGAACCGCCCGGGGAGCGTGATGCCGCGCAACGCGTCGGTGCAACGGTCGAGGGGGACGGCATACGAGCTCCCGGCCGCGCGCAGCATGGCGATCGCCGTAGCCGTGTTCCACGCCTGGTACTCACCGATCAACGGCGTTCGGATAGCTGTCCGCTCACCCTTTACGGCAAGGGTAAAAACGGTTCCCTCCGGTCCCACGCGTACATCGCCGGTTGCAAACTCTTCCGCCACCAACGTGACCTGGGTTGCACCATGCGCTGCAGCATGCCGCGCGAGCTCAGCCGCGACGGTGCGACTCCTCTCTCCGATGACCGCAGGCACGCCGGGCTTGAAGATCCCCGCCTTCTCCATCGCGATCTGCTCGATGGTATCCCCGAGCATGTCGCTGTGGTCCATACCTATGGAGGTGACTCCCGCGACGAGCGGTGTGATGACGTTGGTAGCGTCGAGGCGTCCGCCCAGCCCCGTCTCGATGACGGCAACGTCCGCATGCTGCCGGGCGAACCAGTCGAACGCCAGCGCGGTAGTCACCTCGAAGAACGTCGCCCCGAGTCGCTCGGCGTCCGCAGTCCATCGCTCGATGAAGGACACGACGTCCTCCTCCGGGATGAGCTGTCCATCGACGCGTATGCGCTCGCGGAAATCGACGAGATGCGGCGAGGTGTACGTCGCCACCCGTAGGCCGCGCGACCGGAGCAGCGCCTCCAGCGCGGCGGCAACGCTTCCCTTGCCGTTGGTTCCCGCGACATGAAACGACTTGAGCTGGAGGTGCGGATCTCCCATGAGCCCGAGCAGCGCGGTAGTGCGCTCCAGCCCGAGCTTGGTGTCGCCGGTCGTGCGCGCGAAGAGGTAGTCGAGCGCGGCCCGGTAGTCCCGGGAGGCGGCGACGCTCAGCTCTCAGTCCATCCGCTCGCGGCGGGCTTGCCGCTCATGTGCCTGAGAAGCGTGCCGACTGTCTGCTTGAGGTCGCGGCGGTGAACAACCTGGTCCACCATCCCGTGCTCGAGCAGGAACTCGGCGGTCTGAAATCCCTCGGGCAGGTCCTGCCCGATCGTCTGCTTGATCACGCGCGGTCCCGCGAACCCGATCACCGCGCCCGGCTCGGCGAGAATCGCGTCGCCCAGCATCGCGAAGCTCGCGCTCACCCCGCCGGTCGTCGGGTTCGTGAGGATCGACACGTACGGAATCCGGCGCTCCGCGAGCTGCGACAGAATCGCCGCCGCCTTGGCCATCTGCATCAGCGAGAGCACACCTTCCTGCATGCGGGCTCCGCCCGAAGCGGAAACGAGCACCAGCGGAAACTTTCGCTCCAGCGACTTCTGGCCCAGCCGCGCGATCTTCTCGCCGACGACTGAGCCCATCGAGCCGCCCATGAACGCGAAGTCCATCGCCCCGACCCCGATGGGCATTCCTCCGAGCTGGCCGGTGGCCGTGAGAATCGCGTCGCCGTCGCCGGCCTTGGCGGTCGCCTTCGCCAGCCGCGCGGGATACTCCGGAAAGTTCAGCGGATCGGTGGACCTGAGATCGACTTCGGTCTCCTCGACCGTGTCATCGTCGAGCAGAATGGCGATGTAATCGCTTGCCCGTATCCGGCGATGGAAGTCGCAGCTGGGACAGACGTTCAGGTTGCGCTCGAACTTCTCGCGCAGGTCGGTGTGGCCACAGGCCTCACACTTTTCCCAGGTGTCTGGCGGTATTTCGAGCCGCTCCCGCTTGGGCTGGCGGAGCTTTTTTTCCTTCCGGAACCAGGCCATTATCGATTCACGTGACGCTTTAAAGACATGGTCTTAAGCGCAAGGGGGGCAGCGACTTACAGATCGTGACTAGTGACTGGTGACTAGTCGCTGGTAACCGCGGCAAGGGTGGGATTGAGGGGATTGGTCGTTGGCAGTTACTAGTCACTAGTCGCTAGTCACTAATTTACCCGCGCCCCCGCCCGGCCGCGCCCTTCGCCCGAGATGCGCAGCAGGATCCCCACCGCCAGCCACGTCGCCAGCATGAACGATCCCCCGTAGCTGAAGAACGGCAGCGGGATGCCCGTAATCGGCATAAGGTTGAGCGTCATGCCCACGTTGACGACGACGTGCACCAGCCAGCTGGCCATCAGCCCAAACGCTACGAGCCCGCCGAAGGCATCGTTTGCCCGCGCCGCGATCTTCGTGGCGCGCAGCAGCAGGACGGTCAGCAGAGTGAGCGTGAACATCACCCCGATGAACCCGAGCTCCTCGCCGAGCACCGCGAAGATGAAGTCGGTGTGCTGCGCGGGGAGGAATGCGAGCCGCTTCTGCGTGCCTTCGGTGAATCCCTTACCGAAAAAACCGCCGGAGCCGATCGATATCTTGGACTGGATGACCTGGTAGCCGGACGCCTGCGGATCGAACGACGGGTCGATGAAAACCCGGAGCCGGTTCTGCTGGTACGGCTTGAGCTTTTCCCAGAGGACCGGCGCGATGACGCCCGTGGCTACGTTGGCCAGCATCAGCACGATCCCCTCCACCAGATACGGCCGGTAGTACAGCACGAGCGCGAGCAGCACCAGAAACCACGCGCCCCAGAGCCCGGTGCTGAAGGAGAGGACGAGGCTGATTGCCGGACTTGCCAGCAGAAGCAGCAGCGGCCACGCCACGCCGGACCAGTACAGCATCGCGAAGAAGATCCCGATGAAAGCGATGCCGCTGCCGAGATCCGGCTGCGCCATGATCATGAGCCACGGCACGGCGACGATGATCGCAGGCTTCCACAGGTCGAGCAGCGACGCGGGCGAATCCCGCCGCGCGGCCAGCACCTGCGCGAGCATGAGAACCACTGTGACTTTCGCCAGCTCCGCGGGCTGGCCGATTCGCACGCCGCCGATCGCGAGCCAGCTCTTCGTCCCGGCCGCCGTGCCGGCGCCGGTGCCTATCACCAGCGTGAGCGCAAGGAGCAGGAGGCTCAGAGCGTACGCGGGTACAGTGAGCCACTGAATCAACCGCACTGACGTACGAGTGACGCCGTAAGCCGTGAGCAGGCCGAGTATCAGCCAGACTATCTGCGGCTTGTACAGGCCACTGACGTAAGTGGGAACGTCGGTACGTCCCGCGGAATACACCATCGCGCTTCCGAGTAGCGATAGTGCGAGCGCTGTGAGGACGAGCGGGTAATCCGCTACAATCCGCCGGGCCATCAGGGGTTAGCTGTGGTTCCTGCCAGCGGCACCGGATTGCCGGGGACGTTGTCGCTCTGATCGCCTATCGCCGGGCCGACCGGCGCACGATCGGCCGGGTGGGGAACGTTGAGGTACTTGGCCGCCACGCGAGACGCGACGCGCGCCGCCTGCCAGCCGTGGCCGCCGAACTCGATCATGACCGCAACCACGATCTTGGGATCGTGCACGGGCGCCATCCCGACGAACCATGCATGGTCGGGTGTGGCGGCTCCGCTCTGGGCCGTTCCGGTTTTTCCGCCGAGGAACAGCCCGGGCACGGCAGATCCACCGGCGGTGCCCGTAGGCGACACGACCCTGCCCATCGCCGCGCGCAGTCCCTGTATCTGCTCCGCCGTCAGCGTGAACACGCGCTCGCGCTTGGGCGTGACGCGCACGATGCTGGGCGGAGCCGCGAAGCCATCGGACGCCATCGCCGAATAGAACCTGGCCATGCTCGCCAGAGTCTGCGAGTTCTCTCCCTGGCCGATCGCCATGTTGATTACGGTAGAGCCCGGCGTCCAGCCGCGCGGGCCGTACCGCTTGTTGAAGTAGTCGAGGCCATACGGAAAGCGTGGCGCCTTCTCGTTCGGCAGATCCAGGCCTGACCGCTGGTTCATGCCGAGCTTTATCCCGCCGGCGATCATGCGCGAGAGGCCGATGCGCAGTCCGAGCTGGTAGAAGTAGACGTTACAGGATTTCTCGATTGCGCCGCTCAGGTTCTGCGAGCCGTGCCCACGCGGGTCCCAGCAGCGGAAGTACGCATTACCGTACGCGAACCCGCCGCCGCACGCCTGCGGCATCCGCGTGTCGAAATCGGCGATTCCATTCTCGAGAGCGATGACCGCGTCCACGAGCTTCCAGGTGGAGCCCGGCGGATAGGTCCCCTGCGTCGCCTTGTTGTACAGCGGCTTCTTCGGGTTCGTGTTGAGGTCATTCCAGTAATTCTGCGGAATGCCGCCGGTGAACCGGTTGGGGTCGTATCCCGGGCCGCTGTAAATCGCGAGCACGCCGCCGGTCTTCGGGTCGAGCGCTATCACTCCGCCCATCAACGTGTCGCTGAAGCCGGGGGCGACATATCGCTGCAGATCCATGTCGATATTCGTCTGCATTGCCGCCGCCGGCCTGGGAACCTGATCGGGCCGCGCGACGCCCGCTTCGTTCACCACTCTGCCGCGCGCGTCCACTTCGACGAAGCGCATTCCCTCCGAGCCGTGCAGGATCTCCTCGTACTGCCGCTCGAGCCCGCCCTTCCCGACCTGCTGGCCCATCTTGTAGTTCCGGAACCGCTCGCTGTTCAGCTCACTCTCGCTGATCTCGCTGGTGTACCCGACGAAAGCCGACACGACTTCGCCGTCGGGGTAATAGCGCTTCGGCACCGACTGGATGATCAGGCTCGGAAAATCGATGCGGTGCTCTTCCAGGACCGCGACCACGTCGATGGCCGCGTCCGGAAATATTACGGTCGGCCGGTTCGGCTCGCGGCGGAATCGCTTGAGCGCGCCCTTCACGTCGTTGGGCGTGAGCTGGATGACGGTGCTCAATCTCGTGAGCTCGGCCTGCAGTGCGCGCTCCGTCGGACTCAGCAGCGAGACGGTGTATGCCGGAAGGTTCTCCGCGATCACGTTGTTCTTGCGATCGTAGATGATCCCGCGCGGCGCGGGCAGCGGCACCTCGCGCAGACGGTTCTCCTCCGACTGCAGTGCGTACCGCTCGTGCTGGAGCACCTGCGTGTTGAAGAAGCCGCTGAGGAGCATGATCATCAGCACCACGATGAGGATGGTGCCTATCCGGGCGCGACGCGCGATGTCGTTCGGATGGAAGCTCATGCGGTGGACGGCTCGACGAGGGGACGCATCACAACCAGCAGCACGACTCCCGCCAGCGCCGTGACCGCCGCCGAGAGCGGCGACCATAGTATCAATTGCTGGACCAGCTCTATCCCGCCTACCCTGCGCTCAGCCAGGAAGTAGACGATGTCGAACGCCCACTTCCCGAGGAAGAAGAAAAAGGCGTTGAGCGCGATGTTGTCGGCGAAGAAGACCGCCTTGAGCCAGCTCGCTCCGTAACCCACGAGCGTCATCGCGACCGCGCCGGCTCCCAGCGCCGCAGGAGTGAGCGAGTCGGCCACGAACCCGATGGCGAAGCCGATCAGCGCAGCCATGCCGGGACGCACGCGCACGGCGATCAGCAGCAGCGCGATCAGAAGGAAATCCATCGGTGCGCGCCATCCCAGCAGCGGGCGCAAGGTGTAATGGAGAACCACCAGCAACGCGAAGCTGGCGAGCGCGCGGAGCAGCGGAACGAATCGCACGCCGACTACCGCTCCGGCCGGATCGGCGGGGTCGTCGTGTCGCGGCGCCCGCCTACCGGCGGACCGAGGCGAACGACGCTGTCCCGCTGCGGAGGCGGCTGCTGAGCATCTACCGGGACTGGCTGCTGCGGCTGAGTCGTTGGCGGCGCGGTCGTCTGCGGCTGTGGTTGAGCTGCCGGCGCCGTGACTCCGCCGCCGGCGGCGCGAATCGAATCGGTGCGCATCGAGGCGATCGCGGCACGTCTCGCCGCGGCCTCCTGCAGTGCAGCCGACCTCGCGAGTGAATCGCCCGCAGTGAGGATCGCGCGCAGCGTCGCCTCCGTGGCACCCCCCTGTTGCCAGACCCCTTCGACGCCCTCAGCCACGCGGTCGGGACGGAGAATCATCACCGAGTTCACATCGCTCGGTGAGACGGCCGGCCGCAGGATGTAGGTTCTCGCCCATGATTCGGGGGTCTTCAGCTCCGACATCACCACGCCGATCGGTATCCCGCGCGGGTACGTGCCTCCGAGCCCGGCGCTGACGATGCGCATTCCCGGCTTGAGCTCCGTGCGGAACGAAACGCCGCGGAGCTCCATGAGGAACCTGTTGGGGCCGGCGCCGAGATGCGCCTGCGCTATTCCGAACGTGCTGCCGTCTTCCGACATCGCGCTCACGCGGAAGTCGGGGTGCGTCCACAGAATCGCCTGGCTCATGGTGGGGTCCACGCGCTCGACGGTGCCGACGAGACCTTCCGGCGCGACCACGGGACTGAGGCGGCGCACGCCCGCATTCGATCCAGCGCTGAGAATCACGCTGTACGCGTCGCGAACTCCGCGGCCGTGTAGTGCTTCAGCGGGAACGAATCCCCACTTCAGGCGCGTGCCGAGTCCGATGATCTCGCGCAGGCGACCGTTCTCGGATTGCAGCGCCGCGACGCTCAGCGCCTTGATCGTCACGCTGTCGCGCGCTTCGATGCGCTCCTCGTGCAGCATGAACGCGCGGCGGCTGAGCTCCGCCCGCTCCTGGAGCATGATGAGGGGCGCGAGAATGCTCTGCCGCAACACCGAAGCGACCGGCTCCCGGACCGTGGCTGGAAGCACCAGCGCGAGCAGCGACAGGAGGACACACGTTCCAACGATTATCTGGTCGAAACGTGAGCTCCCACGGATCGGTCGCGATACCGGCATTACGGCCTCAGGTGTCCAGAACCGACCAGTACTTGTCTTCGTCGTCCAGGATGCGCCCTGTGCCGCGAACGACGCACGTGAGGGGGTCCTCGTCGACGTGAATGGGCAGGTTCGTCTCCTGGTTCAACAGAATGTCGAGCCCCTTGATGAGCGCGCCGCCGCCGGTCATCACGATGCCGCGATCCACGATGTCGGCCGCCAGCTCGGGAGGCGTGATCTCGAGTGCGCGCCGGACGGCCTCGACGATCTGCTGAATCGGCTCCTGCACCGCTTCGCGAATCTCCGCCGACGTGACGCGGACCGTCTTCGGAATTCCGGAGACGAGATCGCGACCTTTAACGTCCATTTCGCGCTCGTCGCCGACCGGCGCGGCGGAGCCGATCTGGATCTTGACCTGTTCCGCCGTCGACTCTCCGATGAGGAGATTGTAGTTCTTCCGCATGAACTGGACGATCGCCATGTCCATCTCGTCGCCGCCCGTGCGGATGGACGTGTCGCTCACTATCCCGGAGAGCGCGATGACCGCGATCTCGGTCGTGCCGCCACCAATATCGATCACCATGTTGCCCGTCGGCGTGTCCACAGGCAGACCGACGCCGATCGCGGCGGCCATCGGCTCGGCGACCATGAACACTTCCTTGGCGCCCGCGCCCAGCGCGGAGTCGCGCACCGCGCGCCTCTCGACTTCGGTGATTCCCGACGGCACGCATACGATGACGCGCGGCTTCACCTTGAAGACGTGGTTCTCGATAATGAGCGTGAGGAAATAGCGCAGCATCTTCTCGGTCACATCGAAGTCGGCGATGACGCCGTCCTTCATCGGGCGCACGGCGATGATCCCTTCCGGCGTGCGTCCGAGCATGCGCTTGGCTTCGAGTCCGACGCCCTTGATTTTCTTGGTCTCGCGGTCCAGCGCGACGACAGACGGCTCGTTGAGGACGATGCCCTGACCTTTGACGTAGATCAGAGTGTTGGCCGTGCCGAGATCGACAGCGATCGCGTTGGCTGGAAAAAGCGAACCGGGCTTGATGAATGGCCAGCGCATTTGGTCCTTAGGTGTTGCCGCTCATGAGGTTATATAAACTAGCACGGGTGACGCTGGTGGCGTACCTCCTACGCCAGGAACTTGTCGACCGCGGCCAGCGGGAGTCCGAACGCCTCCGCGACTCCAGGATACGTCACCTGTCCCTCGACGATATTGAGGCCGCGCTGTAACGGCACGCTCTCGCGGAGCGCCTTCTTCCACCCCTTGTTGGCGAGCTGCATCGCGTAAGGGAAGGTCGCGTTGGTGAGAGCCAGGGTGGACGTGCGCGGTACACCGCCGGGCATGTTCGCAACGCCGTAGTGAATGACCCCGTCGACGACGTACGTCGGATTCTCATGGGTAGTTGCCTTGATGGTCTCGACGCAACCGCCCTGGTCGATCGCGACGTCCACGATCACGGACCCGGGCTGCATGAGCTTGAGGTCCTCGCGGCGAATCAGCCTCGGAGCCACCGCACCGGGGATCAGCACCGCGCCTACCACCAGGTCCGCGGTCGAGATCTGCTCCAGTATGTTGTGCCGGTTCGAATAGATCAGCGTCACGTTGGCCGGCATGACGTCAGACAGATACCGGAGCCGCTCGAGCGACAGATCGAGCACGGTTACCTTTGCACCCATTCCGGCCGCCATCTTCGCGGCGTTGATGCCTACGATTCCGCCGCCGAGGATGACGACTTTTGCGGGCGCGACACCGGGCACTCCGCCGAGCAGTACGCCCCGGCCGCCGTACAGCTTCTCCAGATACTTCGCGCCTTCCTGCACCGCCATCCTGCCCGCGACTTCCGACATCGGCGTCAGCAGCGGCAGCTCGCGCGACGGAAGCTCGACCGTCTCGTACGCGATGCATACTGCGCCGCTGTCGATGTGCGCGCGCGTCAGCTTCTCGTCCGCGGCGAAATGGAAGTACGTGAAGATGCACTGGCCTTTGCGCATGTGCTTCCACTCGCGCGCGATCGGCTCCTTCACCTTGATGATCATGTCCGCCTTGGCCCACACGGTGTCTGCGTCTGGCGCCATGCGCGCGCCGACAGCGGTGTACATGTCGTCGGGGAAGCCGCTCCCCTCACCGGCGCTCGCCTCGACCAGCACGTCGTGGCCCGCGGCAACCAGCGCTTCCGCGCCGGCCGGGACGAGCGCGATTCTGTTCTCGTTTGTCTTGATCTCTTTTAGGACGCCGATGAGCATGGGGGGAGGCGGTGATGGGTAACTGGGTAACTAGTGACTAGTAACTACCAACAGCTTATCAAACTCGTAGCGGCTTCGGGCCCAGACTCACGATCGTCTGGATTCCTGGGGCAAAAAACTCGCCGCAGACTTCGCGAACAGTCTCCGCGCCGATGGCGTCGATCAGGGCGAGAACTTCGTCCAGCGTCTGGATGGCTTCGCCGAACAGCTCGCCGGTGGCGGCGCGGTACATCCTCGATCCGACGCTCTCCAGCGAGAGCGTGACCTGGCCCTTGAGCTGGCTCCGGCCTAGCTCGATCTCGTCTTCCGGGATTCCGTCGGCGGCAACACGCGCGAGCTCGTCGTTGATGGCGCGCACCGCGTCGTCGGCGGTCTCCGGCGCAGTGGCGACGTACACGCCCTGCATTCCCGTGTCGAGATGAAAGGACTGAAAGGTCTGGACCGAGTACGCCAGTCCCAGCTCCTCGCGCACGCGCTGGAACAGCCGCGAGCTCATGCCGCCGCCGAGCAGGACGCTGACCAGCGCGATCGCGTACCGCCGCGGATCGCGGTGCGGGACCGTCGCCGTCCCCAACACGACGTGCGTCTGGGCCTGGTCCCGTCGGTCGTGGTGCGCGTACGCCACCGGCGACGTGCGTGGTGTCACCGGCTGTCGCGGCGACGGGCCATTCGCGGGAATGTCCGTCCACCCCGACCTGTCGAGCACGTCGAGCAGCGCTTCGTGCTCGATGTTACCCGCGGCCGCCACGACGACCTGGCCGCAGTGGTACGTGGCGTCGTGCAGCTCGCGCAGATCCTTCGCGGTCAGCCCGGACACGGTATCCCGCGTGCCGAGTATGGGGTAGCCATACGGATGCTCGCCCCACAGCTGCGAGTTGTGCAGCTCGCACACCTGGTCGTCGGGAGTGTCCTCGACCATGCTGATCTCTTCCAGCACGACCTTCCGCTCCATCGCGACGTCCGACTCGCGCAGCAATGGGCGAAAGACCACGTCGGCGAGCACATCCGCCGCCTGGGCCGCGTGCTCGTCGAGAACGCGCGCCTGGTAGCTGGTGTGCTCGCGGGATGTATATGCGTCGAGGCTGCCGCCGAGAACCTCCAGCGACAGCGCGATGTCCTTGGCCGAGCGTGTGGGAGTCGCCTTGAATACCGCGTGCTCGAGCAGGTGCGACACGCCCATCTTCTCGGGCGACTCGTGGATGGACGCGGACTTCACCCAGGTCCCCAATGCGACCGACCGCACCCACGGCATATGCTCCGAGAGTACGGTCAGTCCATTGGGCAAAACAGTTCGGCGAACGCCGGCTTCGATGCGCGGCGGGATCTTTACGCGCCGCTCAGCCGTATCTGCCGTGATCACTCTCGCGGTCGCCCTCTCCCTCCGCCACCGCTGCGGCCACGACCACCGCTACCGCCGCTGCTGCGGGGCCTGCGCGGACGATCCTCGCTGCTGCGCGAGCCGCCGTCCGACACGCCGGCCATCTCGCCGTCGCCGCCTTCACCGCCGCCCTGGCCGCCCTGGCCGCCAGCCTCACCTTCCGGCTTCGGCAGCAGCGCCTTGCGCGACAGGCGCATCTTTCCGCGCTCGTCCCGCTCGATAAGCTTCACGCGCACCACGTCGCCTCGCTTGAGCACGTCCTCGACGCGCTCGGTGCGGCCGTGCTGGATCTCGGAGATGTGCAGCAGCCCCTCGGTGCCCGGCATGATCTCGATGAACGCGCCGAACGCGGTCGTGCTCTTGACCTCGCCTTCGTAGATCTCTCCCACGATCGGCTCGGCCGTGACCTGCTCGACCATTTCCCTGGCACGCTGCATCGACTCGCCGCCGACGGCGGCGATCGTGACCAGACCCGTGTCGTCCACGGAAATCTCGGCGCCCGTCTCTTCCTGGATCCCGCGGATGATCTTGCCCTTGGGTCCGATGAGGTCGCCGATCTTCTCGGGACTGATGTGCATAGTGACGATGCGCGGAGCGTACGGCGACAGATCACCGCGCGGCTCGGCCAGCGCCTTCTTCATCTCACCCAGAATGTGCATCCGGCCCTCGCGAGCCTGATCGAGCGCCTCGCGCATGATCCGCAGATCGAGCCCTTCGATCTTGATGTCCATCTGGATGGACGTGATTCCCTGCTCCGTGCCCGCAACCTTGAAGTCCATGTCGCCGAGTGAATCCTCGGTGCCGAGGATGTCGGTGAGGACGGCGTAACGGTCGCCTTCCTTGATGAGACCCATCGCTACGCCGGCTACGGCCGAGCGAATCGGGGCGCCCGCGTCGAACAGTGCGAGCGACGCGCCGCAGACCGAGGCCATCGACGACGATCCGTTGGATTCGAGCACGTCGGAGACGATGCGGATAGTGTACGGGAACTTGTCGAACTCGGGGAGCACCACCTGGATGGCGCGCTCCGCGAGGTTACCGTGTCCGATTTCGCGGCGACTCGTGCCGCGAACCATCTTGACTTCACCAGTCGAGAACGGCGGGAAGTTGTAGTGCAGCATGAACGACTTGGTCGTCTCGCCGAGCTCGTCGATCGAGTCCAGTCGCTGCACATCCTTGGCCGTGCCGAGCGTGACAGCCACGAGCGCCTGCGTCTGACCGCGCGTGAACAGCGCGGAGCCGTGCGCGCGCGGGAGCACCGACGTGTCGATGCTGATCGGCCGGACTTCCTTGGGCGTCCTGCCGTCCACGCGATGCCCCGTATCGAGCACCTGGGAGCGAAGCGAGTTGTATTCCAGCTCACCCCAGAAGTGCGAGATATCCTTGGGGTTGTCCGGGAACTCTTCGAGCAGCTCAGCCGCGACTTCTTTCTTCAGCCTGGAGAGTGCCTGAATGCGCGCGTGCTTGTCGGCGAGGTTGAGCGCTTCGGAGATCCGGCCCTCGGCGAGCTGCTTCATCTTCGGCTCGATGGCCGGATTCAGCTCCGCCTTGGCCCACGACATCTTTTCGGCGCGGCCACGGGCGAGCAGCTCTTCCTGCATCGCGATCAGCTCGCGGATTCCCTTGTGCCCGATCGTCAGCGCTTCGACGACGTCTTCCTCGTTGATCTCGAGCGCGCCGCCTTCGACCATGATGATCGAGTCCTTGGAACCGGTGGCGACCATGTCGAGATCGCTGTACTCGAGCTGCTGGAAGGTGGGATTGAGAACCCACTTCTCCTGCACTCGTCCGACCCGAACGCCGGCGATCGGTCCCATGAAGGGGATCTTCGACGCGTTGAGCGCGAACGAGGTCGCGAGGAGCCCGAGCACGTCGGCATCGTTTTCCTGGTCCGCCGAGATCACATAGACGAACACCTGGATCTCGTTCTTGAATCCTTCCGGGAACAGCGGGCGGATCGAGCGATCGATGATCCGGGCCTTGATGATCTCGGAGTCGTGCGGGCGTCCCTCACGCTTGATGAAACCGCCGGGGATCTTTCCCGCCGCGTACGTCTTGTCGCGGTACTCGACCGAGAGCGGGAAAAACGGCAGCGTGCTGAGGTTGTCGCTGACGGTCACTGCGGCGAGCACCATGGTGTCGCCGAACTGAACGACCGCGGAGCCCGCGGCCTGCTTCGCCATTCTGCCGGTCTCTATCGAGAGCTTACGGCCGGCGAAGACTTTTTCGATGCGTTCCATTCTTCTCTTTTTTTCTGAGAACACGAAGCGCGCGGGCGCCACAGTGGGCCCGCGCGCGAGTTCCGGCTAAGTGCTCAAGCTCTCAGGCCGAGGTCGGTAACGATCTTCCGATACTGCTCAACGTCAATCCGACGCAGGTAGCTGAGGAGCCGCTTCCGCCTGCCGACCATCATGAGGAGTCCACGTCGTCCGTGGTGATCCTTGGCGTGCTTGCGGAAGTGGTCGGTCAGATAGTTGATCCGATCCGTAAGGATCGCGATCTGAACCTGCGGCGAGCCGGTATCGGACTCGTGGGTCCGGTGCTTCTCGATCGTGGGGGCTTTAGCGAATGCCATTACTGGTGGTGTGTTCTCCGCGCGCCCGTTGCGCGCTGGTGACGTAACAAAGTTGCCAAGCCGTTAATAATACAGAAGTTAGCGGGCTTTGTAAAGCGCCCCCCGCGAGATCATGGCCGCGCTTCCACGCCCCGGAGTACCGCCGCGACCAGCGGGATATCGGCCCGGCTGGACAGGTCCAGCACCGGCTCCTCCGAGAACACTACCTCGATACGCGCCCCCATGCTGTCGATCGAGAAACGGCCGGCCGACTGGAATCATGGCTTTCAATCCGCTGTCGGCTACAGTCGCGGCATCCGCGCCGATGTTCGCCGACACATCCGCCGCGCGCATGCGAGTGCCAAGGCCGCGAGCGAGGATGACAGCACTGGTGGTGAACTGCCGTTCCATTCCGGCAATCTACCCGCCCTGGTTCAACCTGCGATGTGATCCAACCGGAACCCGAGCTATGAGCAGGAAGTCTGATTCACTGAAATGGTTTAAACGACCGGGCCTGCGGCCGGAACGCCGCGAGTACATTGAACTGATGTCCCGGGCCTTCGTGAATGAGGATGCAGGCGGCGACGTTCCCCACAGGGATTACCATCTGCCGGAGCGCGACGATCCCGATTTCGACCGCCAGGCCGCGCGCGCGATGCTCGAGGCAGCGCGGGTCGGCGAGACCGGGAGCGCCGAGACCGCTACCGGCTACTATTGGGGCGAGCCGCGACTGGCGCCGTTCGTGCGCGAGATTCTGGCCGAAGCGCGCGCGGCCCGCGACGAGCGGCTCGAGCAGGTCGCGGAGCGTTTTCTCACACCTCCGAAACGATGAGCGACTGGGTGCAGCTGGCCACGTTTTCGACGGGCTTCGAGGCCGACCTCGCGCAGCAGTCGCTCACCGAGGCCGAGATTCCCTGCCTGCTGCGGGGAAATCAGGCAGGCATGTTCGGCGCCGGATTCCAGGGCCCGGTGATGGGCGGAATCACGCTGTACGTCCCGTCCACCGCGGTGGGCACGGCGCGCGACTTACTCGACCTCGAAGATTGATCCTGTCAGTGCGCCGCAGGCGCGGCGTTGCCACCGGCTGTTACTTCGCCGCGACCGCGACTACCGGGGCTCCGGGCTTCGCCGCATCGGGCTTTACCGGGGCGCCACGACGCCAGTAGCTCGGCGCGGGCATCGCACGGGCCACGAGCAGAGCGTCGTAGTAGGCCACTATTCTGGCGCGAACCGACTTCTGCGTGTCGCCGGCCGCCGCGCGGAATGGCGCGTACCGGTTGTGACGATCAGTGGACACGCGGAACCACCACCACTTCTCCGTTCCCAGAGAATGCGGCTTTTCGACGGAGCACGTGAACGTCCGATCGCCGTCCACAAATTCAAAGGCTTCAATCACATCACTGTCCGTGTTGGGTGTCTGTCAATCTAACACGATTCACGCCCTTCCGCAGCCCTCACTTCCCGCTAGGAGCGTCCCAGGAAGCTCAGCGTCAACGCGCGGATGTCGTTGTACATCACGATCACGACGAGCATCAGGATGAGCGCCAATCCGGCGCGAAGGATGTACTCGCGCGCGCGCGGGCTGAACGGACTTCCCTTGACCGCCTCGAGGATGTGGATCAGTATCTGACCGCCGTCGAGGACCGGAATCGGAAGCAGGTTCAACACAGCTATGTTGATGCTCAGGAACGCGATCAGGGCGAGGAAAGTCTCCAGTCCGCCCTGCGCCGCTTCGACTGACACTCGCGCAATCGCGATCGGACCGCCGAGATTCTCGACACCGACGTTGCCGGTAAAGAGACCACGGACCACGCCCACTATCGACCCGGCCATGGCGACGGTCGCCTTGGTGCCGACGACGAGCGCGTCGACGGGGCCGGTCCTGTGCCGGGCGACCTCGCCTCTGGGGATCACGCCGATCCTGCCGACTTTCTGTGTCCCGCCGCCAATGGGATCGGTGAAATCCTCCGCCTGCGGTGTGACCACGATCCTTCGAGGTGACCCGCCCCGGACGACGTCGATTGCCGTGGCCTGATCCGGCCGCGCGGAGATGATCGTGACGACCTCAGTGAACGTGCTGACGGGCTGTCCATCGATCGCCGTGATGCTGTCGCCGGCCATCAGGCCCGCGCTCGCAGCGGGACGGCCCGCGACAACCGAGTCCACGACCGCGGGCAGATAGGGCTCGCCGTACGTGGCCACGGTACCAACCGTGACCACCCACGCGAGCAGGACGTTCATTGTAACGCCCGCGATGAGGATGAGGATTCTCTGCCACAACGGCTTCGACTCGAACCATCTGTCGGGCGGGATCGGCTTCGGGCCGTGAGGAATCATCGCTTCCGGATCCCAGTGCTTCGGCTTCGTGGCGCGATCCTGCTGCTCCTGCTCCATCCCGACTTCGCTGCCGCCCTCGAGAAACGCTGTCGACTCGTCGTCCTTCGACGCCATGCGCACGTAGCCACCGAGCGGGATCGCCGCGAGGATGTACTCGGTCTCGCCGCGCCGCCTGCGCCAGAGCGCGGGCCCGAACCCGACGGAGAATCGCGGGGCGTACACGCCGGCCCATTTGGCCGCGAGGAAGTGACCGAGCTCGTGCACGAAGATCACGATCCCGAAGACGATGATCGGAGCGAGCCAGGTATAGTTCAATTGCCGAACCTCTCCACGACGTGAGCGCGCGCTTTCGAATCTGCCAGCAACAAGTCGTCCCGCGTGACGCTGCTCATTCCGTCGAGCTCGTCCATCGCGCTCTCGATCGCCTCCACTATCTGCGGAAACCGCAGCTTTCCCTCGAGGAACAGCGCAACCGCCTCTTCGTTCGCGGCATTGAACACCGCGGGCGCCGCGCCCCCCGACGTCCCGGCGCGGAAGCCGAGCCGGAGCGAGGGAAACTCATCCTCCGCGACGGGCTCGAACGTCAGCGGGGATTGCGCCACCGGATCGAAGCGCGGCGTGGCCGCGTCCTCTATCCTGTCCGGATACGTCAACGCGTACAGCACGGGAAGCTCCATGCTAGGCGCGCCGAGCTGCGCGATCACGCTGCCGTCGACGAACTCGACCATCGAATGCACGACGCTCTGCGGGTGAACGACGACCTCGATGCGATCGTACGGCAGGTCGAACAGGAAATGCGCCTCGATCACTTCCAGCGCTTTGTTGGCGAGCGTCGCGCTGTCCACCGTGATCTTGCGGCCCATCTGCCACGTCGGATGGCGCAGCGCGTCGGCGAGCGTCGCACCGCCGATCCGCTCGCTCGTCCAGTCCCGAAACGGGCCGCCCGACGCGGTCAGCACCAGGCGACGTACCTCCGCACTCGGCCGGCCGGCAATGCACTGGAGAATCGCGCTGTGCTCGCTGTCCACGGGTACGAGCTCACCCCCACCCTGCCGTGCGGCGTCGGTCACGAGCGCGCCGCCCATGACGAGAGACTCCTTGTTGGCGAGCGCGACGCGCTTTCCCTTGCCCAACGCCGCGAGCGTGGCGTTCAGGCCCGCAGCACCGACCACCGCGTTGAGCACGATGTCCACGTCGGGACGCGTGGCCGCTTCGATCAGGCACGCGTCGCC
>JBKJKB010000299.1:0-2660 GCA_046597675.1 Gemmatimonadaceae bacterium | reverse complement strand
GCAGGTAATGGAGACGGCGAGCTGGCTGACCGACGTGTACGGTCCGCGCCTTACGGGCTCGCCGACCACTCGCGCCGCCGCTGATTGGACCATCAAGCGCCTCGCGTCGTGGGGAATCAACAATGGACGCATGGAGCCGTGGGGCATGTTCGGAATCGGCTGGAGCAACCAGGCGCTGTTCGTTCGCGCGGTCGAGCCGCAGGCGTATCCGATCATCGCCAACGTCGCCGCGTGGACGCCGAGCACCAATGGGTGGGTACGCGGCGAGGCGGTGATGGTGAACGACCTTACGGACTCGAGCGTGTTCGCGAAGTACGCGGGGAAACTGCGCGGAAAGTTCGTGCTGATCACTGACCCCCCGGCGCTGGCCCAGCGCTTCAGTGCCGATGCGAGGCGCTACTCGGACAGCGCGCTCACCGCGATGAGCATCCCGCCGGCATCTCCCAGTGATGGCCAGTACCGGCCGCCGCAGCCGCAGGGCACTCTGTCCGCGGCAGTGCGGCTGCAATTCTTCGCGAGCGAAGGGGTGGCGGCGGTTGTCTCGACCAGCCCGCGCAACGACTTCGGAACCGTCTTCGCCGCCGCCTCCGTCGGCACTCGCCGACAGGACGCGCTGTCCGACCTGATCGGATTGGGCTTCGCCGGAGAGCAGTACAACAGGATCGCACGCACGCTCGCGAAGGGAATACCTGTGATGCTGGAGATGTTCGTCCAGAGCACGGCGCACGACGAGGACCGCACCGCGTTCAACGTGATCGCGGAAATCCGCGGAACCGACATGAAGGACGAGGTCGTGATGCTCGGCGCGCACTTCGATTCGTGGCACTACGCCACCGGCGCGACCGACAACGCCTCCGGCAGCGCGGTGATGCTGGAGGCGATGCGCATCCTCAAGGCGCTCAACCTGCCGCTGCGCCGCACGGTGCGGCTCGCCTTGTGGACGGGGGAGGAGCAGGGGCTGCTGGGCTCGCGCGCGTACGTGAACACTCACTTCGCCGACCGCGCCACCATGCAGCTCAAGCCCGACCACGCGAAGTTCCAGGCCTACTTCAACATGGACAACGGGACCGGCGCCTTTCGTGGCATCTACCTACAGGGGAACGAAGGGATCGGACCCGTCTTCCGGGCGTGGATGGAGCCGTTCCGCGACCTCGGCATGAACACGATCACGATCAGAAACACGGGCGGGACGGATCACCAGGCCTTCGACGCGGTCGGGTTGCCCGGCTTTCAGTTCATTCAGGACGAGATCGAGTACGGCACCCGCACGCACCACTCGAACATGGACGGCTATGACCGGTTGATCGCCGATGACCTGAAGAAGAACGCCGTCATCGTGGCGAGCTTCGTGTACCACGCTGCGAATAGAACCGAGCTCCTCCCGCGGGAAGCGCTGCCGGCTCCGCCGCCGCCGACCGCGCCCCGGCCGTAGTCCGGAGAGCAGCATGATTATTTCTCGCAAGCCGCGCTTCCCGAGTCTGCTCGCGCTCGCGATGGTGGTGGCGCTCGTGGCGTGCGCGCCACAGGCGCAGCTCGGCGGACCGGGCGACTCTACGTGGGCGGCGGACGAAGCTGCGATCCGGGCGGCGACGACCGCGTCCGCGGACGCGTGGAACCGCGGCGATCTGAAGGGGCACCTCGCGATCTACGTGGACAGCGTGACGTTCATGACCCGGACGGGGCCACGGCCGGGAGTCGCCGCCGTCGAGCAGCAGTTCTCGACCGTTTACTTCCGCGACGGAAAGCCCAAACAGGCACTTCGGTTCGAGCAGGTCACCGTTCGCAGGCTCGATCGGAACTCAGCGCTCGAGACCGGCCGCTTCATCCTGAGCGGTGGCAGCGAGCCCGAGCAGTCGGGCTGGTTTACGCTTGTGTGGGTTCGCACTCCGGCGGGATGGAAAGCCGTGCACGATCATTCGAGCTGATGTCGGTCACTAGTCACTAGTCACTAGTCGGCACCGATCTCTTCGAGCGTCCTGTCGCCACGAGCTATCCCGTTGGTATCACGCGACATAGTGCGCCGCGGGGAAATGTGACGGGAGGCGGCGTTGACCAGTCCATTATAGAATGCACAAACAGCGCGGATTTACAATGGTCGAGCTGATGATCGCCGTCGTCCTGATGGGGATCATCATGGCAATCGGCGCGCCCAAGCTCGGGTCCATCAGGGACAGGGCATCGGTGCGGTCTGCGACGCAGCAGATCGGCGCGTATGTCGCCACCGCCCGCGCGGCCGCGATCCGTCGCGGGATGCGCGCGAACTTCAAGACCCGGGCGGACACGATGTGGATCGAGATCCAGCAGCCGGGCACGCCGGAGATCATCGCTCCACGTATCCCGTTGCGTGAGACGTTCAACGTCAGCATGACGTCCACCACGGATTCGATCGTGTTCGACTCGAGGGGCTTCGCTATCTATCCGTCCGTGACTTCGAAGTTCGTAGTCTCCCGGGCATCTGCAAAAGATTCCACGTGCGTCACCAGGCTCGGGATGGTGTCGCCGAAATGCCAGCTCTATTGAGAACGAGACCGGGCGGTATGCGGCGTCATCATCGGACCGGCTTCACGCTCGTGGAGCTGATCGTCGCGATGCTGATGCTCACGATAGGGCTGCTCGGACTGGCCGGAGTCGGTGCGGTGGTTCTCAAGCAGATGAAGGGC
>JBKJKB010000213.1:0-15059 GCA_046597675.1 Gemmatimonadaceae bacterium | reverse complement strand
CCATCTCGCTGGGCCAGCGCGGTGACGCGCTCGCGGAGTTCGGCGAGATGATCGGCGCCGGCGCCGTGGCGTTCAGCGACGACGGGCGGCCCGTCGTCAGCGCGCAGCTCATGCGGACGGCGCTGGAGTACGCGCGCACGTTCAACATCCCGGTGATCGACCACTGCGAGGAGCCGACTCTCTCGCACGGCGGTGCGATGAACGAAGGGATCGTCAGCGCGCGGCTCGGCCTCAAGGGGATTCCGTCGGAGGCCGAGGAGATAATGGTCATCCGTAATATCCTGCTCGCCCGGCGCACGAAGGGGCACGTTCACCTGGCCCACATGAGCACTGCCGGCTCGGTAGAGCTTATTCGCTGGGGGAAGGAACGCGGAATAAACGTGACGGCGGAGGTCTGCCCGCATCACCTCACGCTCACCGAGGAGCGGGTCGGCGCGTATGACACCAACGCCAAGATGAACCCGCCGCTGCGCACCGCGGCCGACGTCGCGGCTCTGCGCGATGCCGTCGCGGACGGGACGATCGATCTCATCGCGACCGATCACGCGCCGCACCACTACGACGAGAAGGAGCAGGAATTCGCCAACGCACCTAATGGCATAGTCGGCCTGGAGACCGCGCTCGCGGTAGTCCACACCAATCTCGTGGCAGCCGGGGTGCTGGATTACGCGCGACTGGTAGAGTGCATGTCGTGCTCTCCGGCGCGGGTCTTCCACCTCCCTGGGGGGACACTCAAGCGCGGGGCGGTCGCCGACGTGACCGTATTCGATCCGCGAGCTGAATGGATCGTGGACCCCGCGACGTTTCTCTCCAAGGGGCGCAACACGCCGTACGCCGGGGAGAAGCTCCGCGGCCGCGCGATTTTTACTATCGTTGATGGAGAGATCGTTCACACGCTGACGAACACGACGAGGTGACGGTGGCCAAGCCCGGTCGTTCCCACGACGCTCTGCAGCAGCTTTTCGAAGAGAGAAAGCGTTTCGAGCAGTGGATCGCGACGCTCGAATCGCGGCGCGAGTCCACCCCCGAGCATGTGTACAAGCGCGTCCACTCGGACTACGAGCAGCGCCTGGCCACGGTCCGCGATCAGCTCACCGAGCGGACGGGAGAGATCCGGTCCGCGATCTCCGGACTCAAGGAGCGACTCAAGCAGGCGACGGAGCAGGAGATGGCCCGCGTGGACGAGCTGCACGAAGCCGAGCTGCGCGCCGCCGTGGGAGAGTTCACCCCCGAGCAATGGGAGCTGCGCAAGCGGGAAGTAGAAGTGGATCTAAAGCGGTTCGTCGATGACAAAAAAAAGATCTCGGACGAACTGAACCAGCTCTTTCTCATCATCGAGCAGACCACCGATCAGGAGATGCCCGCCGAGCCCGCACCGCCGGCCCAGTCCCAGCAGCCGACTCCAACGGCGTCCATTCCGACTTTCACGCCGGCTGCCGCGGCCCCGCCCGCCGCGGCCCCGCCCGCCGCGGCCCCGCCCGCCGCACCGGTGCAGGCGGACGCGACCAGGGTCAGGTCGAAGACGCCGTCGAGGTCACGAGCCGCGATGCAAAGCGCGCCTCCCACGGCCGAGGAGGGCAAGCCCACGGTCGCCATCGAGTCGCTCGCACCAGCAGCGCACGGCAAGCGCGGCAAAACCAGCACGTTCGCGCCCGCGCCCACAGACCCTCGGCGCGAGAACGAGAAGACGCTCAAGTGCGGGGAATGCGGCGCTATGAACTATCCTACGGAGTGGTACTGCGAGAGCTGCGGTGGGGAGCTCTCGGCTTTATGAAGCAGTGACTAGTCACTAGTCACTTGTCACCAGTCACTTCTTTTTGGCCAGCCGGCTCTTATGACGCGCGGCCGCATTCTTGTGAATGAGTCCTTTGCGCGCGGCGCGATCGACCAGCTGAACCGCGGAAGCACGGTCGGCGGCGGATCCTTCGGTTGACTTGGCTTTCTTGAGTGCAGTACGAAGCGTCGAGCGCTGTGCGCGGTTGCGCACTTCAGCTGCTCTGGACTTTCGCATGTTCTTTTTGGCGGACGCGATATTCGGCACTTACTGAATCTCCATTACAAGGGCTAAGTTGTTGAAACTACCGTCCTTCGGCGATTCCCGCAAACCCACGATTGGATAAAACCCAGACTTTTCTGCTCGTAGCGCCCGTCCTCCTCTTCTCGATGGTCGCGCACGAGTATGCCCACGGCTACGCGGCGCTGAAGCAGGGTGACCCCACGGCCTACCAGCTTGGCAGGCTCACCTGGAACCCGCTCAAGCACATCGACCCGTTCATGACGATCATCCTGCCGATCCTGACTTTCATCACGGCGGGGGTGATGTTCGGCGGGGCGAAGCCGGTGCCGGTGAATCCGCGCAATTACCGCAATTTCAAGCGCGGCGACATCATCGTCTCGCTCGCGGGGGTTGCGACCAACCTCGTGCTCGCGGTGGTCGCGGTCCTGGCGGTCGCGCTGATCGGGCTCCTCGGAAGGGGCATTCCCGCGCTCGCTCCGACGGCGTCGATTCTCCAGCTCATGCTGGTCTACGGGATCCTGATCAACCTGGTGCTTGCGTTCTTCAACCTCATTCCGATCCCGCCCCTGGACGGCTCCCACGTCGCCAAATATCTGCTGCCGCCGGCGTGGGCTCTCCGATATGAGCAGTTCGGACGGTACGGGTTGATCGCGCTCATGCTCCTGATAACGCTCGGCAGCGGAATAATGCGCGGATTCTTCACCCCGATCATCATCCTGCACAGTGCCGCGGTTCGGCTGTTGATCCCGTTCATCCTGCCCAGCCCGTGGACCGTCTAGGCGATTCCGCGTTCGTCGTGCAGGTGGGGGAGTTCTCCGGCCCGCTGGATCTGCTCCTCACGCTCATCCGTGACGAGCAGATCGACATCTACGACATCCCGGTCGCGCGGATAGCGGAGCAGTTTCTTGTTCGAATCAGAACGCTGGGGCTGGACGACGCGGCGGACTATCTGGAGATGGCTGCCCGGCTGCTCCGCATCAAAGCGCAGCTGCTGTTGCCGCGCCGTGAAGGGGAAGAGGGCTGGGAAGACCCGCGCGCCGAGCTCGTGCGCCGGCTGCTCGAATATCAGCAGGTGCGCGAGGTGGTGGATGTGCTCGACCGACTGTCGGAGGAGCGTCGCGCGAAATTCGCGCGCGGATACATGCCGCGGCAGTTCACGTCGCCGGCGCCGGCTGCAGCGCCTCTGTCGCTTTCGCTGCCCGAGCTGTTCGCCGCGGTCGATCGCGTGCTGCGATTCGCGAAAAAGCCGACCATTCATGACGTGGTGCCCCGGGCACTGGACGTCGAAGGTGCCATCGCGGTCGTGCGTGACATTCTCGCCCTCCGGCGCAGCTGCCGTTGGCGCGATCTCGTGAACTCGGGGTCTGAGCCCTGGGAAATTCTTTCGGTCCTGCTCGCCTTGCTCGAGATGGCGAAGAGCGGCGAAGTGAAGCTGCGCCAGGACCGGGCCTTTACAGACGTGGAGATCAAGGGTGAGTCCGCTAGCGAAGCTGCTTGAAGCCGCGCTCTTCGCGAGCTCGGCGCCGATTTCCCGCGAGAATCTCGCGGAGCTCGACTCGGACGCTACCGACGACGACGTCGCGGGCGCGCTCACCGAGCTGCGCACGCAGTACGACGAAGCAGGGCACGGCGTCGAGCTGATCGAGACCGGCGGTGGCTGGCAGATACTGACCCGCGCCGAGTACACCGACGCCATCGAGCGCGCGCAGCTGGCGAGCCGTCCCGCCCGCCTCTCGGCGGCGGCTCTCGAGACGCTTGCCATCATCGCCTACCGTCAACCGATCGGGCGTGCGGAGGTGGAGGAAATCCGCGGCGTGAATTGCGGCGCGATCCTCAAGTCGCTGCACGAGCGCGGCCTCATCGAAGTCACAGGCCGCGCCGAGGGGATGGGGCGGCCGCTGATGTACGGCACGACTGAAGCGTTTCTCGAGCAGCTGGCCATCCGCCACCTCGATGAGCTTCCTCGCGCTGATGAATTGGCAGTCGCGCTGCGACCTGCAGCGCAGGCAACCAGCTAGCGCCGTGTACAGGCTTCTTCCCGCCGTTCCGCCCCTAGCTCGTAAGCTCGCAGCTTCCAGCTGGTAGCTACTAGCTATCCTATGCGCATCAACCGCGCGCTAGCCAGGTCGGGTGTGGCTTCACGAAGAGGCGCGGACGACCTCATCGCGTCCGGCCGCGTCCTGGTCAACGGTGTGCTTCCCTCGATCGGCCAGAACGTCGAGCTGGGGCGCGACGTCATTACCGTCGACGGCAAGCCGATCGCCGCCGCCGTCGAGAACAAGTGGATCGTCCTCAACAAGCCCGCGGGCGTCATGACCACGCGCCGCGATCCGGAAGGACGCGAGACTGTGTTCGATCTGGTGAAGGACGTTCCGGGTCTCACATACGTCGGGCGCCTGGATTACATGACTGAGGGAGTGCTTCTTCTCACTACTGACGGCGAAGCGGCGAACGCGCTCACGCATCCGAGCAACGAGATCGAGCGCACCTATGTCGCCACCGTGCGAGGCAATGCTTCGGAGGCGCTTCGCGCGGCGCGCAGGGGAGTCGAGCTCGAGGACGGGATCGTAAAACCCATCGACGTCGCCGCGCGGCCGCTGGGGAACCGGATGTGGGAGTTCGAAATCACCATCGCCGAAGGCCGCACGAGGGAGGTTCGCCGGCTGTGCGCGGCCCTCGAGCTCACCGTGGAGCGGCTGGTGCGGACGCGCTTCGGCCCCGTGAAACTCGGCCGCCTGCCTCTGGGTAAGACGCGGGAGCTGACGTCCAAGGAGCGGGACATCCTCGCCGCGCTGTCCCGCTGACGGCGTCATTCGTGCACAGTGGCGGGGCGTAATACCACGTTCACCAGAGGAAACACGTGAGCACTAACGCACCGCCGGCGGGGGACAGGCCCCACGACGCCGGACCGCCGGCTGGCGACACGGCGATGATCCAGAAGGTGATAGCGGAGGTGGGCAAGCGGGTCGTCGGCCAGAGCTACATGGTCGAGCGGCTCATGATCAGTCTTCTGACCGGCGGGCACGTGCTGCTCGAAGGCGTGCCTGGCCTGGCGAAAACGCTGACCGTCCGGACGCTCGCGGAGACGATCAACACCCACTTCCAGCGGATTCAGTTCACTCCTGATCTTCTGCCGGCCGACGTGATCGGCACGCAGGTGTACGATCAGTCCAACGGCCAGTTCTCGGTGAAGAAAGGGCCGATCTTCGCGAACATCATCCTCGCCGACGAGATCAACCGCGCGCCCGCCAAGGTGCAGGCGGCTCTGCTCGAGGCGATGCAGGAGAAACAGGTAACGATCGGCGCCACGACGTACATCCTCGAGGAGCCGTTCCTCGTTCTCGCGACGCAGAACCCGATCGAGCAGGAGGGCACGTACCCGCTGCCCGAAGCGCAGGTAGACCGCTTCATGCTCAAGCTCCACGTCGGGTATCCGTCGAGAGAGGAGGAGAAGCTGATCCTCCGCAGAATGGCGGGCGGCGAGCCGATTCCCGTGGAGCATGTCGCGTCGCCGCAGCAGATCCTGGCTGCGCGCAAGCGGATCGCCGAGCTGTACATGGACGCGCGCATCGTGGACTACATCGTCGAGATCGTGCACGCGACCCGGTATCCGGCCGAAGCCGGCCTCGCCCAGCTCGTGCCTCTCATAGAATTCGGCGCGAGCCCGCGCGCGACCTTGTCGCTGGCGCAGGCGTCCCGCGCGCACGCGTTCCTGCACGGCCGCTCGTTCGTGACGCCGGACGACGTGAAGGCGATCGCGCCCGACGTGCTCCGTCACCGGATCCTCACCACGTACGAAGCGGAGGCGGAAGAAGTCACGAGCGACGCGATAGTAGCACGCGTGCTCGAGGCGATCAGGGCGCCGTGATCCAGGCGGCGCCGAAAGCGGGCGCTCCTTCCAAGGAGATCCTCCGGCAGGTCAAGCTGCTCGAGCTCCGCACACGCGGCCTCGTCAACTCGCTGTTCGTGGGCGAGTACCGCTCGGTGTTCAAAGGGCAGGGCATGGAGTTCTCCGAGGTGCGCGAGTACCAGCCCGGCGACGAAGTTCGCTCCATCGACTGGAACGTCACCGCGCGCATGGGTCGGCCGTACGTGAAGCGCTACATCGAGGAGCGCGAGCTCACGGTCATGCTCGCGGTCGATCTCTCCGGCTCGGAGCAGTTCGGGACGGTACGCCGGTTCAAGAGCGAGGCAGCGAGCGAGCTCGCCGCGGTGCTGGCGATGTCCGCCGTACGCAACAACGACCGGGTCGGCATCGTGCTGTTCACCGACCGCATCGAGCACGTCGTGCCGCCGCGCAAAGGACGGCGCCACGCGCTCAGGATCATCCGCGATCTCCTGGCTTTCGAGCCACAGGGCACGGGGACCGACATCTCGGGCACGCTGGAATATGTCTCGCGCATGCTCTCGCAGAAGTCGATCATCTTCGTGGTGTCCGACTTTCTGGCGCCCGGTATCGAGCACCCCCTCAAGCTCCTGGCGCAGAGGCACGACGTCGTCGCCGTCACGATCGAGGATCCCGGCGAGCGCGACCTGCCCGACGTCGGACTCGCCCGGTTCATGGATCCCGAGACCGGCGAGACGCTGAACATCGACACGAGCTCCGGCGGCGTGCGCACCGCGTACGCGACCGCCGTATCGGCCGAGCGCGAAGAGAGAAAGCATCTGCTCCGCAGGTTGTCGATAGATGAGATAGCAATCTCGACGCCGGACAACGTGGTGCACCCGCTGATCAAGTTCTTTCGCACGCGCGAGACGAGGGCGCGCCGCCGGTGATCGCGATCGGCGCAATGCTGCTGCTGCAGGCGACCGGTGCCGTTCAGCCGGCTCAATCCGGCGCGCAGGAGCCGGCAGCGCCGGTCACCGTTCCGGTGCGCATCGGCGTAGATGTGAATCCCGACACGGTTACCGTCGGCGAGCGCTTTACAGTCATCATTCGCCTCCGCGCGCCAGCGGGATCCACCATCGAATTTCCCGCGAGCACCGATTCCGCCGCCAAAGTCGACCTCGCCGCCGACGCGGCGATCGCGGAGCCGAGGATGGTACCCGCGACCGTTGCGGGCTCGCCGCGCGAGATGGAGCAGGTCGCGGGCTACCGGATGGCGGCGTGGGACGTCGGCGCGCAACCGCTCGGCCTCGGCGACATCATCGTTCGTTCGGGAATCGCCGAGCGCAGGATCCCGCTCGCGTCCTACGCCGTTTTCGTGAGGAGCGTGCTTCCGGGCGACACGACACTGCACGTTCCGAAGCCGCCGCGTGACGTCCTCGCCTTCGCCTATCCGTGGTGGCTCAAGTGGCTGCTGCTCGCGCTCGGTGTCCTGCTCGCCGCCTTGCTCGCCTGGTGGCTCTGGCGGGCGTACAAGCGCTGGAAGAACCGGCCCGTACATCCCGCGGCGCTCGCGCAGCGTGAATTCTACCGCATCGAGAAGCTCGGGCTGCCGGAGAAGAACGAAGGCGCGCTCCACGTCGCTTTAATGACGGATGTACTGCGTAATTACCTCGCGGCCCGGGCGGAAGGGGTGCGCGCGTCGCACACCAGCAGCGAGCTGGTCGCGGCCGCGCGCGCGAGCGGTGCACTCGATCCCGAGTGGAGCGCCGGATTAGCCGAGCTGCTGCACCAGAGCGACCTCGCCAAGTTCGCGGCGTGGCGAGTGGATCCGGCGAAAGCGCGCGAGCTTGGCGCGGACGCGCGCGCGGTAGTCGAGCGCGTCGAGAGTCGGTACACGGAGCAGGAGAAGGAGAAGGCGGCATGACTTTCGACTCACTGCAGTTCTACACGCCGTGGGCGCTCGTGCTGCTGCTGCTGCTGCCGCTCTGGTGGGTGCTGCGACGCCGGCGTCGTCCGTCCGCCATCGCATTCTCCCGAACAGGCGTGCTCGCGAAGGGACCGCGCACCGGCGAGCGGATAACCAGAACGATGTTCGTTCTGCGCAACGTCGCGCTGGCCGCGCTCGTCGTCGCGCTCGCGCGACCGCGCTCGACCGCGCAGGTCGAAAACATCACGAGCGAGGGGATCGACATCGCGATCGCATTCGACCTCTCGAGCTCGATGCTCGCTGAGGATTTCAGGCCGCAGAACCGCCTCGCGGTCGCGAAGCGCACGGTCAAGGAATTCATCGCCGCGCGCACATCGGACAGGATTGCCCTGGTGGCGTTCGCGGGCGAGGCGCTGACCCAGGTGCCGCTCACCACGGACTATCCGATTCTTATGCAGGCGGTGGACAACCTGCAGGCAGGACAGCTCGAGGACGGCACGGCGATCGGGTTGGGAATCGCGACGGCTGCAAACCGCTTACGGGACGCACCTGGGCGATCGCGCGTGCTGATACTGCTCACCGACGGAGTCAATAATCGCGGCAGCATCGATCCCCGTACGGCTGCGCGGGCCGCGAGCGTATATGGCATCAAGATCTACGCGATCGGTGTCGGCACCGTCGGCATGGCGCCCGTGCCTGTAGGCCGCGGGCCCGCCGGGCTGCGCTATGAATTGCAGCCGGTGCGCATCGACGAAGCGCTCCTGAACGAAGTTGCGAGGATGACGGGCGGCCGCTACTTCCGGGCGCGCGACGCCGCGGCGCTGCGGCTGGTGTACGACCAGATCGACCTCCTCGAGCGGACTACGGTCCAATCGCGCTCGTATGTGCGTTACAGCGAGCTGTTCCGCATGCCGCTGGGACTGGGCCTGCTCGCGTTGCTTGGCGAGCTCGCGCTGCTGGCCCGGAGAGCGCCGATACCATGATGCCGGTTCTTTTTCAGTTGCCCTGGGCGCTCGCGCTCGCTGCGGCTTTGACTGGCGTGACTGCGTGGCTGTTGATTCACTCGCGTCGCCGGCGCGACGCGCGCCTCGCCCGGCTCGGTACGCCCGAGATGATCGCGCGCCTCGCACCCGGGGCGCTGCTGCGCCAGTCGCGGCTTCGAATCGTCATCTGCACGCTGGCGGTTCTTCTCGCCGGGCTCGCGTTCGCCGGTCCGCGTTGGGGATTCGAGCGCACGGTCGTGCGCCAGAGCGGGATCGATCTCGTTCTCGCTCTCGACGCGTCGGCGTCCATGCTGGCCACGGACGAAGCGCCGAACAGACTGGAAGCGATGAAACGCGAAGTGCGAAGGTTGCGGGCGAACGGCCGGGGAAACCGCGTGGCGTTAATCGCGTTTGCGGGCCGCAGCTACGTGCTCACGCCGCTCACGATCGATGACGGCGGCCTCGACCTCTTTCTCGATAACCTGGATCCGACCGTCGTCGGACAGGCGGGAAGCTCGCTCGCTCCCCCACTGCGGCAGGCGACGGCGTTGCTCTCACTCAGCAAATCCCCGTCGGACAAAGCCGTCGTGCTGATGAGCGATGGCGAAGGATTCGAGGACGCCGCGGCGGTTGCCGAGGCCGCGGGGAAGGCACGCGACGCGGGCATAGCCGTGATTACCGTCGGCTTCGGGACCCGCCAGGGTTCGACGATACCCGTGCTCGAGAACGGGCGCGTGGTCCTCAAGCGTGACGGAGCGGGCGCCGTGGTTACCACCCGCTACGAGCCAGCGTTGCTGCAGGAAGCAGCGCGCGTGGCCCGCGGCACGTTCGTCCCACCGGACACGGAAGACCGGGTGGCGTCCATAGTACAGGCGCTGGCGCAGCTCAAGGCGGAGCAGCGCAGCGTCGAGAACAGGGAGAACCTGGCGCATCGCTACCAGCTCTTCCTTTTGCCGGCGTTTCTGCTGCTGATGCTGGATGCGTTGATGCCGGCGCTTGTTCGTGGCAGGCAAAGCCGGCTGCGCACCTTCGTCTCGGCATTGCCCGAGCGAGTGCGTCCACGTGGTTCCGGCGCGAGCGCTTCGCGCGCCCGGGCCCGCGCGGCCGGCACCGCGGGCGCAGCGGTGGTGCTGTTGCTGATCCTGTCGGGATGCCGGCAGCTCTTTCCCGACCCGACACTCGACAATTACAACGCCGGCACGCGGGAGCTGCAGCGCGATTCACTGCGAGGGGCCGAGCCGCTGCTCAGGATGATCCTCGACAGCCAGCGCGACGAGATCGCGTGGCGGGGCGAGTTCAACATGGGGCTCGTCCATCTGCGGAGAGGCCTCGCCCTCGAAGGTGATACCGCGGATCCGCCGCTCGACAGCGCGCTGGTCCACTACAAGATCGCGCTCAGGCGCCGCCCGGACGTGTTCGACGCGAAGTGGAACTACGAGCTCGCCCTGCGAAAGCGTCAGGGCGGCGGCGGCGGCGGTGGTGGGGGGGGCGGTGGTGGAGGCGGCGGTGGAGCGGAGCCGCAGCCCGATCCATCGCAGGGTCAGCCCAGCATTGCGCCGCGCCCCCGCAACGGGCTGAACGTGGATCAGGCGAGCGGCATCCTCGACGCGGCAGCCGAAGAGGAGCAGGATGTCCAGGGGGACAAGACGCGCCGTAGTGTTCCGCAGAACCCGAGGGGCAAGGACTGGTAGCAAGAGCGTAGTTTTCAGTGTGCCCACAATCTCCATCCTTCCCGGCGCGGTCGCCGACCAGATCGCGGCCGGCGAAGTCGTCGAGCGGCCAGCGTCCGTGGTCAAGGAGCTGGTGGAGAACGCGCTCGATGCCGGCGCCACCACCGTCGACGTCACCGTCCAGGACGGCGGGCGCACCCTCATCTGCGTAGCGGACGACGGCAGCGGGATGGACCGTGACGACGTGCTGCTCGCGCTCGAGCGGCACGGCACGTCCAAGATCAGAACGGCCGCCGATCTCGTGGGCGTCGCGACGTTCGGTTTTCGGGGCGAGGCGCTACCCGCGATCAGCTCGGTGTCGGAGCTGCTCCTCGAGAGCTGCACGACCGGCGGGCAAGGGCTCGAGGTCCGGAGCGCCGCCGGCAGAGTGCTCGCGGTCACCGATGCCGCGCGGCGCCCGGGCACGACGGTCACCGTCTCGCGGCTCTTCTACAACGTTCCGGCGCGCCAGAAATTCCTGCGCGGGGCGCGCTCCGAGTGGCGCGCAATCTCCGAGACCATGAGCAGCATCGCCCTCGCCCGCCGCGGCGTGCGCTTCACCGTCACCCACGACGGCAAGCCCGTCATGAGCGTACCGCCGGCCGCGGACCTGCGTGAGCGGCTCGCCGCGCTCTATGGGGCGGACTACGCCGCGTCATTGGTGCAGGTCGAAGATCTTTCCGGCGCGGTCCACACAAGCGGGTTGGCGGAGAAGCCGGCGGACGTCGGCACAAGAACGCGGCGAATATTCATCACGATCAACGGTCGCGTCATCCGCGATCACGGTCTCGTGCGTGCCGCGGAAGCGGCGTATCGCAATACAATCCCGTCCGGCGTCAGGCCGTCGCTGTTCCTGGACGTGGTGATCCCCGCGGACCTCGTCGATGTAAACGTGCATCCGGCCAAAGCGGAGGTCCGCTTCCGCGACCGGTGGCCCGTAGAGCGCGCGGTCGAAGCCGCGGTTCGCCGTGCACTCGGCAACTGGGACAGCTCCGCATCGCTGGGGCCGCGCGCCTACAGCCCGGGCTGGAATTCCTTCCAGGTACAGAGCCAGGCAGACACCGCGCTCAATCAATCGGGCGGCCTGTCGCTCGAGTTCACTATGTCCCCAGCCCACGCCGGGAATGGTACGCCCGCGTTCGAGGCACCACGCGAGATCGGCACAGCGGACGAGACGGTGCCGGCGGATGATTACGTCCCGCCACTCTTTCAGCTGCACCGCACGTACGTCACCTTCGAGCACGACGGCAGCGGCCTCGTGCTCATCGACCAGCACTCGGCGCACGAGCGCATCCTGTACGAGCGATTCATGACGGCGCTCGAATCCGGTGGCTCGCCGTCGCAGCGGCTGCTTTTCCCGATCACGCTCCATGTCGGCGGACCGGAGGTCGAAGCGTTCGAGGAGAACCGTGAGTACCTCGAACGCATCGGATTCGAGGTCGAGCTGTTCGGCGGGAACACGCTGCTCGTGCACAGCGTCCCGGCGCCGCATCCGCGGTTCGACGCGGAGCGTTGCCTGCGTGAGACGCTCACCGCGCTGACCGGCGACCGCGCGCCCGGCAACATCGCGCGTCACGAGCGGCTGCTCGCAACGGTGGCGTGCAAGGCGGCGGTCAAAGGCGGGGACGTGCTCGCGCCCGACGAGATGCGCGCGCTGTTCCTCGCGCTGCGTGACACGAAGCTCCCGGCTCACGACGTACACGGACGCGCGACGATCGTCCGAATTGCCTGGGATGAGCTGGAGCGCCGCTTTGGCAGACGGTAGCCTGCGGATAATCTGCGGCCCGACGGCCGCGGGAAAATCTTCGATCGCGCTCGATCTCGCCGGGAGACACGGCGCTGACATTCTTTCCGCCGACTCACGGCAGATATACAAGCGCTTCGACATCGGTACTGCCAAGCCAACCGCGGCCGAGCGTGCGCGCGTGCAGCACTTCGGCGTGGACATCATCGATCCCGCCGAGCGCTATTCGGCCGCCCGCTGGGCGCGGGATGCTGACGAGTGGATATCGGAGTGCGAGGCGTCCGGCCGGATTCCACTCGTGGTCGGCGGCACGGGCTTCTACATCCGGGCGCTGGTGGAGCCGCTGGCCGACTCGCCGGTCTTCGACACCGCGCAACGGCTGACGATCGGCTCGGAGCTCGAGCAGCTCAGCAACGAGGATCTGCGCCGGTGGTGCGTACTGCTCGATCCCGCGCGCGCCGACCTCGGGCGCACGCAACTGCTGCGCGCGATCGAGACCGCGTTGCTGTCAGGAAAGCGGTTGAGCGACTTCCACGCGGCCGCACCTCGACTGAAGCCACGACGCGCAAAGTTTCTCGTCGTGGACCGTGGGCTCGCCCTGCAGGAGCGGATCGCGCAGCGGATCGACGCGATGTTCGCCGCCGGCTGGGTGGACGAGGTCAGGCAGCTGTCGAACGACGTCTCGTCGTCCGCGCCTGCGTGGATGTCCTCGGGGTATTCTACCGTGCGCGCGCTGGCGCGCGGGGAAGTAGACTTCGACGCCGCGCGCGAGAAGATCCTGATCGAGACCCGGCAGTACGCCAAGCGGCAGCGGACCTGGTTCAGGCATCAGATTGGCGGGACGACCGTTACCCACGTGGACGCATCCTCGCCGGACGCGCCCCGGATAATCGAAGAGTGGTGGACCAAAGGCACATGAAGATCGGCATCACCTGTTATCCCACGTACGGCGGTTCCGGCGCGGTCGCGACGGAGCTGGGCATCGCGCTCGCCGAGCGCGGGCATGAAGTGCATTTCATCACATACAGGCAACCCTTTCGCCTGCCGTCGTTTCTGCCGCGCGTCTTTTTCCATGAAGTGGATGTCGTACGCTACCCGCTGTTCGAGTTTCCGCCATACGATCTCGCGCTTGCGGCGCGCATGCACGAGGTCGTGCGCGCGCACGATCTGCAACTGCTGCACTGCCACTACGCCATTCCGCATGCCACGAGCGCGTGGATCGCGCGCGAGATGCTGCGCGAGTCCGGCCGCGACATCAAGCTCGTCACCACGCTGCACGGTACCGACATCACCGTGGTCGGCCAGGACCCCTCCTTCCAGTCGATCACGCGGTTCTCCATCGAGAAGTCGGACCGCATCACCGCGGTGTCCGAGTATCTGAAGGGCGAGACCTTCCACGCGTTCGGGTGCACGGGTTGCGATGTTCGCGTGATCCATAATTTCGTGGATCCGATGGTGTACGACCGGAAGCGGTACGCGCCGCTGCTGCGCGAGCAGTTCGGCGCGAAACAGTGCGTCGTGATGCACGTGTCGAACTTCCGGCCAGTGAAGCGGGTTCGCGACGTCGTGCGAATTTTCGCGAGAATCCGCGAGAGCCTGCCGGCTGTGCTCGTGATGGTCGGCGACGGCCCCGATCGCACGCTTGCCGAGGAAGAGGCGCGCATCCTCGGCGTGCACGACGCCGTCCATTTCCTCGGTAAGCTCGACGTGGTGGCGCCTCTGCTTGCGGGCGCGGATCTGTTTCTCCTTCCCAGCCAGAGCGAGTCGTTCGGATTGAGCGCGCTCGAGGCGCTGGCCTCGGGAGTGCCCGTGGTGGCAACCAGGGCGGGCGGGCTCGTCGAGGTGGTTCGCGAAGGGGAGACCGGGTTCCTGTGCGAGGTTGGCGATGTCGACGGAATGGGGCGCGCCGCCGTGTCGGTGCTGAGTGACCCGGCCGAATGGAAGCGCATGAGCATCGCGGGCCAGTCCGACGCGCGGTTGCGGTTCTCGCGCGCCGAAGTCGTCAGCGATTACGAGCGGCTCTATGAGGATGCACTCGCGCAATGACGATCTTCCAGGCGCTCATACTCGGGATCATCCAGGGCTTTACGGAGTTGCTGCCCATCAGCAGCTCGGCGCACCTTGCATTGACGCCATGGCTGTTGGGTTGGCCGGATCACGGACTGGCGTTCGACGTCGCACTTCACCTCGGTACATTGATCGCCATCGTTGCGTATTTCCACGACGAATGGGGACGGCTCATTCTTGCCGCGATCTCGCTGGTGAAGAAGCGGCGGGTCGAGACGCCGGAAGAGAAACGGGTCGTATTTCTCGTGATCGCGACGATCCCGGCCGGGATCGCGGGGCTGCTGCTCGAGGATGCGGCCGAGACGGTATTCCGGTCGCCGATGATCATAGCTACGAATCTCATCGTGATGGGAATTCTGTTGTGGGCGATCGACAGGTACATGTCGCGTGAGCGCGGCATGGAGTCCATGAGCTGGAAGGACGCCATGTTCGTCGGACTGGCGCAGTGTCTGGCGCTGGTACCGGGTGTGTCTCGCTCGGGCTCGACGATCACCGCCGGGCGCGCGCTCAAGCTGACGCGCGAGTCGGCTGCCGTGTTCAGCTTCCTGCTCAGCATGCCGATCACCCTCGCCGCGGTCGTGTTCAAGTTTCCCGATGCTGTGCGCGAGGCCGAGAGCATGGTGCCGCTCGCGGTCGGCGTCGTGGCTGCGGCGGTGAGTGCGTGGGTCGCCATCGCGGTGTTGCTCCGCTACGTCGCCCGGCGCAGCTACGGAGTGTTCGCGGTGTATCGCGTCGTGTTCGGAGCGCTGATCTTCTACCTGAGTTATGCTCGTGGACTCTGAA
>JBKJKB010000367.1:0-5024 GCA_046597675.1 Gemmatimonadaceae bacterium | reverse complement strand
AGGCCGGCGTCATCGACCCGACCAAGGTCACGCGTACCGCGCTGCAGAACGCCGCGTCCATCGCGGGTCTTCTGCTCACGACCGAAGCGCTGATCGTGGAGAAGAAGGAAGAGAAGGGCGGCGCGCCGGCGATGCCGGGCGGCGGTGGAATGGGCGGGATGTACTAAACGGCACTGCGTCCTGCGTCCTGCGTGCTGCGCGCTGCGCGCTGACGACAGACCGACGTAAGAAGGGGCTCCGGGAAACCGGGGCCCTTTTTTTGTCCCCACGGGTCAGGGCATCCCTCACCGCATTTCCTCGCTTCGCCCTACAGCGGCAACCGGCCCGGCGACGCAGAATACACAATCGACTCGAATTACCAGCGCGCCCCTGCGAGCAGGAGCGCGAGCGCGTGCTTCCTTTCACCCAGGTAGAGACCGATGGCCACCGCCGCCATACCGTCGCGCCAAACGCGACCGCTCTTCGCGGACCGCGTCGCGATGATCGATACCGAGAACGCGTTCAAGGTCGGCCCGTTCATAAAGGAAGTCGAGGATCAGGGCCACCCGGTGGTGCGGTGCAACATCGGAGAGCCCGACTTCCCGCTGCCCCGACACATCGCCGACGAGGTCAAGCGGCAGATAGACAACGACCTCACGCACTACACCGATCCGCAGGGGATTCTCCCGCTGCGCGAAGCCATCGCACGCACGATGGGTGAAGCCCGGGGGATTTGCATTACGCCGGACCGCGTCGTCGTCTTTCCCGGGGCGAAGCCGCCCATCGGATTCACCCAGCAGACCTACTGCAACGCCGGCGACGAGATCATCTACCCGAGCCCGGGATTCCCCATTTACGAATCCTTCGTTCGGTACATCGGAGCATCCGCGGTTCCGCTTCACCTGGAGGAGAGCACGGGTTTCAGCTTCCGCGGCATCGATCTCGAACGCATCATCACCGAGCGCACGAAGCTCATTTACATCAACTCCCCTTCGAACCCAACCGGCGGAGTCGCGACGCGTGCTCAGCTCGAAGAGATCGCTCAGGTAATTCTTGCCAAGACCGCACCAGAGGTGCGCGTGTACTCGGACGAGGTGTACGAGAAAATCGTTTTCGACGGAGAGAAGCACGCTTCGATCGCGTCCGTACCGGGGATGGAAGAGCGGACGGTGCTCGTGTCGGGAGTCTCCAAGTCGTACTCCTGGACGGGTGGGCGCCTCGGCTGGGCTGTGTTCCCGACCGCGGAAGAGGCGGTGGTATTCAAGAACCTGAACATCAACTACTTCTCCTGCGTTCCCGGCTACAACCAGATGGGCGCCAAGGTCGCCCTCGAATCCCCGGAGAGCGAGATCGCCATTACCACGATGGTGGACGCGTTCTCGAAGCGGCGCGATTTCGTTGTCGAAGCGCTGAATGCAATCGACGGTGTTCGTTGCCAGAACCCGAAAGGCGCGTTCTACGTGTTCCCGAACATCGCCGGCGTATGCGAGAGCATCGGCGCGATCGAAGCTCATGGAGCGCTCCCCGTGGCGATGCGCGATGCCACCACGCCCTCGACGCTCTTTCAGCTCTTTCTTCTCTTCAAGCATCACGTGGCCACCCTGGACCGCAAGTCGTTCGGGCGACTCGGCAGCGAGGGCAAACACTATCTGCGGTTTTCGATCGCGACCTCGCTCGAGCAGCTCGAGCTGGGGATGCAGCGCCTGGAACGGGCAAGCCGGGACGCCGATGGCTTTCGCGCATTCGTAAAGGAGGGACGGCACCTGTGTTGACCGCGACCGCCTCAATAGATGCCCTGCTGATCGCATCCCGGCAGACGCTCGACAACGGTTCCTCGCCGGTCGCGTTCGGAGAGCGCCGCGGACGATGGATCGACATCGCCGAAGAAAACCCCGCGCCCTTGAGCGGGCAGGAGCTCGAGGCGTTCGAGATGCTGGACACGATCTACAGATCGCTCTGTGCGATGATGTACAACTACGTCCCGATGTCGGGCCATCCGGGTGGATCGATATCGTCGGGACGGTTCGTGTCGGCGCTGCTCTTCGACGCGATGGATTACGACTTCTCCGATCCGCTCAGTGAGACGGCCGACATCATCTCTTACGCCGCCGGCCACAAGGCGCTCGGGCTGTACTCGATGTGGGCGCTCAGGAACGAGATCGTCCGGATCGGCGCCACCTCAATGCTTCCCGCCGACATCGGCCTGCAGCTTCGGCTGGAGGACCTGCTCGGCTTCCGGAGAAACCCCGCGGGGCCTGCGCCGCTCGCGCGATTGTTTGAATCGAAGCCGCTCGACGGGCACCCGACGCCGGCGACTCCGTTCGTGAAACTCGCGACGGGAGCGTCGGGAGTCGGGCTCGCGTCGTCGATCGGCCTCGCATTCGCTGCCGCCGACTGCTATCCGGACGATCCGCCCCGCGTGCACATCGTAGAGGGAGAAGGCGGGCTCACACCCGGCCGGGCCGCTGAAGCCCTCGCCGCAGCGGGAACCGCTTCGCTTGGCAACGTCATCGTACATCTCGACTGGAACCAGGCGTCGATAGACTCCGATCATGTCACGCGCGAAGGCGTGATTCCGGGCGACTACGTGCAGTGGACGCCGGCCGAGCTGTTCTATCTCAATGACTGGAACGTTATCTGCGTTCCCGACGGAACGAGCTTCCAGCAGATCGTGGCCGCGCAGCGACATGCCCTCAGTCTCGATAACGGACAGCCGACCGCAATCGTCTACCGCACGACGAAGGGATGGCGCTACGGCATCGAAGGCAAGGCATCACATGGTGCCGGACACAAGCTTTGCGCCGAGGGATTCTACCAGGCGATGGAGCCGCTTTTCCCGGAAAGTCCCGTGGGGCTTCCGGTGTGCGACCCCGTGAATCCGCGCTGCGCTGGCGGATCGCACTCCGAGGTCGTCGAGGCGTGCTTCTGGAAAGCGCTCTCCGGCATCGGGAAAGCTCTGGCAGGGAACCGTCAGCTCGTCGCGCGCATGGTCAAGCGAGTGACCGCGGCCGGCGAGCGCTTATACGAGCGTGATCGCCGCCTCGCGAAAACATCGCCCAACATACTGCGCGTCTTCTCACTCGCCCAGTCCGGGGCCACGCCACCCGCGCGCGAGCTCGCCCCGGGCACATCCACTACTCTGCGCGGGCAGCTAGGCAAGGTGCTCGGATACCTCAACAGGGAAAGCGGCGGCGCGCTGTTCATTTCCGCGGCCGATCTCCTCGGATCCACGAGCCTCAACGAGGCAGCCGTGGGGTTCGCACCGGGTTACTTCAATGCGCGCACGAATCCCGACTCGCGAACTCTGTCGATCGGCGGAATCTGCGAAGACGCGATGAGCGGCGTTCTCTCCGGCATCTCCACGTTCGGGCACCACATCGGAGTTGGCTCGTCGTACGCCGCGTTCATCGCGCCGCTCGGACATATCGCGGCCCGCCTGCACGCGATCGGAAACCAGGCGCGGCAGGTACTCGACCCGGGTCCGTATCGTCCATTCATTCTCGTGTGCGCCCACGCCGGCCTGAAGACTGGCGAAGACGGACCCACGCACGCGGATCCACAGCCGCTGCAGCTTCTCCAGGAAAATTTTCCCGCGAGAACGATGATCACCCTTACACCGTGGGATCCGCAGGAGATATGGCCACTCATGGCGGCCGCTCTGCGCAGCTCACCCGCGGTCATCGCTCCCTTCGTCAGCCGGCCGTCGGAAACGGTGCCCGACCGGAAAGCGCTGGGCCTTGCACCGGCGTCGGATGCGGCCCAAGGCGTGTACAAGCTGCGAGGCGCGAACGGTCACAGCGACGGGGCGATCGTGCTCCAGGAATCGGGAGTCGCGTATGCATTCGTGGAGCAGACGCTGCCGCTGCTCGCGGCGAAGGGAATAGATGTGGACGTCTTCTACGTGGCGAGCGCCGAGCTCTTCGACCTGCTCACGCCGCTGGAGCGGGACGCGATTTTTCCGGAAAGGGTCGCGATGCACGCGATGGGACTGACCGGGTTCACTCTTCCAACGATGTATCGCTGGATCCGCTCCGACCTCGGCCGATCGTTCACGCGCCATCCATACTCGGCCGGGCATTACCCGGGGAGTGGCCCGGGCGCGCGCGTCATAGCCGAAGCGGGGCTCGATGGTGACGGGCAGCTCGCGGTCATTGCCAGTTACGTCGAAGCTCTTGCGCGGAAACGCGCGAAACACTCTTTCCTTGGGCCCTAGGATTGCGCATCCGACTGCGGCAGACACGGCGGTAAGGCCGGGCGCACTCCCGTTCCACCGAATAACTTCCCGCAATGGCCGCCAACTCCCTCTGGACGCGGATGAGAACTTTCATTGCGGCTGTCGCGATCGGAACTCAATTGGTCTTGCCCCATGTTGCCGAAGGGCAGATCAGTTCCGGCCAGCGGTACGACCGCCTCGCGATCCGCAACGCGACGATCATCAACGGCAACGGGACGCCGGCGTCCGGGCCCGCGGACATCGTGATTCAGGGGAACACGATCGCCGAGGTCGTCTGGCTCGACCCCGTGGCCCTGCGCGAAGGGAGAGCGCGCCGCCCGGCAGCGGACGCCGAGATCGATGCGACAGGGAAGTACGTGCTCCCGGGGCTGATCAACGCTCACGGTCACGTCCAGGAGGAGCGCGGCGGCGTCGCGCAGCCGCTCGATTACGAGCTTAAGCTCTGGCTCGCGTCCGGCATCACGACGGTCAGGGACGTGGGCTCGGACACGCGCAAGACGCTCTTACTGCGCGAGCAGAGCCGCCTGAACCAGATCGTGGCGCCACGATTGTACGTGTACGCTCTGTTCGGCGCCCGCCCCGCTCCGACGAATCCCGAGCAGGCCCGCGCGCGGGTGCGTGAGCTGAAGGCGCTCGGCGTCGACGGCATCAAGACCACGGGGATCGACCGCGACATTCTCGGCGCGCTGCTCGACGAAGCGCGCAAGGTGGGGCTGAAGGTCGCGCATCACGCTGGAGTCGAAGAAACCAACGCGTGGGACGACATCCGCTTCGGCACGAGCACGATCGAGCACTGGTACGGAATCCCGGA
>JBKJKB010000294.1:0-2653 GCA_046597675.1 Gemmatimonadaceae bacterium | reverse complement strand
GCGGATACTGGAGCTCCTCCATCTGTTCGGCGGCCTGCTTGAGCGATTTGACGGCACCCGCTGGGTCACGGTCCCGCAATAACGTCAGCAATCCTTCGCTCGCCGACGCGCAGGCCGCCGCCAACCGGTGGCGTAACCGCTTGGACTCGCTGCGCAGCCGCGCGCTGTGACGCTCAGCTGTCGCGAAATCGGCGTTGTACAAGGCCGCCTCCGTAATCAGGGGCAGCAGCCACTGAACCGCCCAAACTACGTGGCCGGCGCGGTCAGCGATCGCGAGCCCCGCCTCACCAACTTTTACCGCCTCCGCGTAATTCCGGGTCGCGAGGTGGTACGCGGCCATGCCGAGATGGGCCGGAACCACCGACGGTATGTCTACCGCACGGTCCGCACCGCGCGCCGCGCCCGAAATCTTCCAGGCCTCCTCGAACATCGCCAGCGCCTGGGCATGATCACCCCGCCACAGGTGGATCGTGCCCGTCCATACCAGCAGGCGCGGCAGCAGTGTGCGCTGTGCCAATGAGCGCGCGAGCGCGATCGCCCGCTCGCCCGTGGCGATTCCGGTCTCCCAGTTTCCAACGCCGGATGCGTACTGGACTGAAAGCTCGGCAGTCCATAACGGGAGCAGGGGTGATCTCAGCTCGTCCGCCAGCTTCGACGCCGCGCCGATGTGGTGCACGACGCCCGCCGCGTCGCTGTCCAGCCCGGACAACATCGCCATCCCCCAGTGCGCCGACCACCCCAGCAGCTTCTGACCACTTTCCTCGGCGAGAGCGACAGCCTTGCGGCCATGTTCCTTCGCCCGAGCGATGTCCCCGCCCCACGCATGCAGCAGCAAAAATGCGCGATGTACCCGCGCGGTGAGCACGGGATTGACCACCGTTTCCGCGTCGGCAAGGGCGGCGTTGACATCCGCCGCAGCGTCATCAAACCGCCCCAGATCCTGCGCGCAAATGCTGCGGCCGAGGCGGATGCGCACGTTCATCGCCGGGTCAGCGATGTGCGCCGCCGCGCGAAGCGCTGCGGCGTAATGCTCCAGCGACTCGGAATAGCGCCCGGTCCAGTAGCAGGCGAGGCCCATACGGTGCCGCACCGAAGCCTCCCGTGCGTGGTCACCGCGACGCTCTGCGTCGGACAGGGCACGCGACCAAAGCTCCATCGCGCCGTCATACTGACCAAGGCGCTGCCGCGCCCGCGCGAGCGTGGTCACGAGCTCTCCGCCTGGATCCTCGCCACCTTCCCGATCGAGATGGTCCAGCGCGGCAGCGAGATAATCGGCCGCCTCGCGATTGGCGTATTTCTCGAGCGCCGTGCGTCCCGCCGCGGTCAGATACTTTACGGCCTTGGGGGCCAGGTCGCGCGACTGTGCGCGAGCGTAGTGAAACGCAAGCTCATCGGCATGCGCCGGGGCGGTCAACCCGTACAGCGATTCCAGCGACTGCGCCACTTGCGCGTGCATCAGGCGCGCGCGCGCTCCACCGAGCCCGGCGTACAGGACCTCGCGCAGGAGCGGATGCGCAAAATCGTACGACAGCCCGTCGTCCCTGCCCGCCTCATCCAGCACTCGCGCTGACCGCAGCTCGTCAATCGCATTGACCAGCTCCGACTCTACCAGCCCGCTGACCAGCCGCACTACCTCGTACCGGGCACGCCTGCCAATTACGGCGATGAAGTTGGCGACAGCCCTGGCGTTGGGAGAGAGCCGGTCGAGTCGGGCGCCGAGAACTTCCCGCACGGTGACAGGGAGGTCGAGCGATTCGGTGTCCCAGCCGATCCAGCGTCCGTCGTTTTCAACCAGCCGCCCGCGGTCCATCAGCGATTTAAGCGTTTCCTCGATGAAGAACGGGTTACCCCGGGTCCAGTCGTACAACAGCGCGGCGAAACCCTCCACCTGCGTCGCCAGCACGCCGAACTTCTCGTGCAGGAGCTCGCTTATCTGGCGCTCGCCGAGGGGCTCGAGCCGATGTACCGAGGCCGCGCCAAGCTTCAGTAGCGATTGCTCCGTGGTCCGCAGAATTTCGTTCGCATCGCGCTCGGACTCGTTGTAGGTCCCGATCACCGCGATTCGCGCGCCCTCGCGCGGCTGGCGCGCGAGGAAATGGAGCAGCTCCAGCGAAGACGAGTCGGCCCACTGCAGATTTTCCAGCACGAGCAACACCGGCTGCTTGGCCGCAAACCGAACCAGGAATTGGCTGAAGTTCCAGAGGAGGCGTGCTTTCAGCTCCGACGGATCGGCCCCGGCGTTTGCCCTCCCACTGTCACCATCCGGGCCAAGGCTGGGGAAAAGGTGCCGCAGCTCCGCGGCTCCCCCGCGCGACAGCACGGTAAGCTGCGCGGGCTCCATTGCCCGCAACACCGGCATGAGCGCATCGGCGAACACCGCGTACGGCACGCCGGTCTCAACCGGATAAGCCCGGCCCATCGCCACGGTAAAGCCGAGCTTCGCCGCGCGCTCGGCGACCGCCCCGACGAGGCGTGTCTTTCCGACTCCGCCCTCACCCGCGAGCAACAGCGTGCTACCGGTGCCCGCGGTGGCGGTCGTGAGCATTGCGCTAAGAACCGACAGATCCGCCGCTCGACCAACGAGGGGCATCACGTCGCTCCTACGGGGTTCGGGCATAGGCGTAAACAAAAGCTTCCGGGAGGCGGAACGTCA
>JBKJKB010000394.1:0-4225 GCA_046597675.1 Gemmatimonadaceae bacterium | reverse complement strand
CGGGTGAAGCGGCGAGACCGAGGCTGGCGTTTCGCTCGGGGAATTCGGAGCCGACCCCAGAGCTCACTTTGCAGATGTTGCCCGAGCCGCGGCGGATCACGGTGCTGACCGAGCAGCGTCGCGATCACGAGCTGCCTGTGCGCTACCGTGAAGCGGGGGAGTGGACCGCGATCCTATCGGCGCTGGGACCGGAGCGGGTGTCGGGCGGGGAGTGGGAAGGGGATCACTTCGTTCGCGAGTATTTCCGGTGTGTTACGCGCGAGGGAACCATGGTCTGGATCTATCGCGACATCCGGCGGAACGATTGGTATCTGCACGGATGGTGGGATTGAAGAGCGCCATATTCCGGATGGCGCGGTCGAGATGCTACTCGGTCCCTAACGATTCGAGATCGGCGAGGTCCTTCTTGCGACCACTCGCCCGCTTGTTCTTGATAAACGAGTCGCGTCCGATAATCGGAACGCGCACGCCTTCAATTTCGCCCTCCACTCTTTCCTCCCACGCCGCATCGAAGTCGACGCCCGAAACGGACGTCATGATGTCAATGCGGAACGGCGGCAGGCCGAACTGTGCGACGTTGTCAGAATTGATGAAGTCAACCGTGGTGACTCCGAGCGCCTCGAGTGGAGCGCCAAAGCGCGCTAGCGCCTCGAACACCCGCTGAGCATTTTCCGAATCCGGCCAGACCCAAATGTCGAGATCCACGGTCGCGCGCGGAACTCCGTGCGCGCTGAGTGCATGCGCGCCGACGACCAGGAAGCGTGCATTCGCCGCGAGCAGCTCCCGCAGCACATCGCGGAAATCCGGTATCTCGGCCGGACGGCCAGTGCTTTCAGTCGCGATCGCCGCTCGCACCGAGTTTGACGATCCGCACCGGGATTCGGGAGCGGTCGTACGACGGCAGCGGCTTCCGGCCGTTCGCCCAAGCCGTGAGCGAGAGCGTACGAACAAGCGCCAGACGCTCGGTGATCGTGCCGGCGACCCGGGAGTCGGCTGCTTCTGCACTCCGCAAGTCACTGCGCCGAAAAGTCATGGCTCTGCGCGGGCGGGACATGAGCAAAAGATAGCGCCTTCAGCGGGGACCGTAAGTCAGACACGCTGAAGAATGACAGCGGCCGTTATTCGCCGAGTTGCTTCCCCGGCACTAGATAATTCCTGACGTAGTCTCCCACCGCGTCCAGCAACGGAAACACGTCACGAGTGTATCCCGTTTTCCGCAGTCGAGAGATGTCTGCCTGAGTGAAGTATTGGTACTTCTCACGTAGCTCGTCCGGCATGTCGAAGTACTCGATCTTCGCTCCCTTGCCGAGCGCCGAGAATACCGCGGTGGCCAATGCGTTCCATGTGCTGGCCACGCCCGAGCCGATGTTGAACAGCCCGTTGTGTCCTCCGGCCGCGATATGGAGCGTCATCTCCACCGCGTCCTTCACGTACAGGAAATCGCGCTGCTGCTCGCCGTGGCCGTAGTCGTCACGATGACTGTTGAACAGGCGGATGCGACCGGTTTCGGCGACCTGACCGTACGCCTTGTGTACCAGGCTGCGCATGTCGCCTTTGTGGTCTTCGTTCGGTCCGAACACGTTGAAGTATTTGAGCCCGGCGATCTTCCCGAGCCAGCCGCTGTACGCGGCATGCACGTCGAAAAGGTGCTTCGAGTAGCCGTACATGTTGAGCGGACGGACCGAATGCAGGTACTCCATGTCCGCTGAATCCTGCATCCCGGCGGAGCCATCGCCGTACGTCGCAGCCGACGATGCATACACGAAGCGCGCGCCGGACTTCATCGAATACTCCGCCAGATCCTTCGTGTACTGGTAATTGTTGCGGATCAGGTACTCGGCGTCGGTCTCGGTGGTGGATGAGCAGGCGCCCATGTGCAGCACGAGGTCGAACTTTCCGAGCCGCTCTTTGCATAGCTGATCGGCGAGATCGTCCGCTTCGACGTAGTCCTCGAAGCGGAGCGGCCGCAGGTGGCGCCACTTGTCGGCCTGTCCGAGGAAGTCGACGACGACGATCGAGTCACAGCCGCGCTGGTTGAGTGCCCACACGAGGGCACTGCCGATGAAGCCGGCGCCACCGGTTACGAGAACGCGCGCTTTGGAGAGATCGAGCATCCGACGAATCTAGCTTTCGAGTTTGTCGTGCGCGTGTGATCTTATCGGCTATGCCAGACGAAATCAGACGGGCTTTGACGGCGGCGGAATGGATCCAGTATGGCGACAACCTCGCGGTGATGGCCGACTGGGCGGCGGACAAGCGGCCCTTCGGCCCTGACCGCCGGTTCACGATGGAGGAGAAGCGGCACGCGGTGGCGGCGATCGCCCTCCACGGTCAGCCGTTCGGGTTCACGCACGACGAGGAGGCTTTGCTCGAGGAGCAGGCGAAGTTTTACGAGCACCGCGGATTTGCCGGCGATGCTCAAGTCGTCGCAAGAATACGCCGGCTTCTCGAAAAAATCTCGGCGCTGTTGCCGCCACGGGAGGCGGAAAAGATTCTGGAGAAGCTGACGGAATAGCACCCTTGCCTTCGGTGTTTATTCGGGCTATGCTCCACCCATGCCTCCACGCTTCGCCGAGCTCCGGGCGCACTCCGGATTCTCGTTCGGCGACGGCAGCCTCACCCCGGAGAAGCTTGCCGCCTTCGCTGCCCATCTGGGTTACACCTCCCTAGGACTGACCGACACCGCCGATCTCGGAGGAGTGGTCCGGTTCGCTGAAGAGGCCTGGCGGCAGAACCTCAAGCCGGTCATCGGCGCCGAATTCAACGTCGAGGGATACACCGCCGCGTTTTTGGCGCGGACGGAAGAAGGGTTTCACAACCTGGCCGCGCTCGTCACGCGCTCGCGCGTCGGAGATCTCCATCTCTGGGATAAGGCCGCGAGCAAGCACACCCGCGGACGTCCCCGCCTGACATGGAACCAGATCGCCGAGCGAAGTAGAGGGCTGCACGCGCTCACCGGTCCGGCGTCCGGTGAGATCGCTTCGTTGATCCTGTCGCAGAGAAAGAGCGAAGCGTTGTACGCGCTGTCGCGCTGGCGTGACGTCTTCAACGACAGGCTCGCGGTCGAGGTACAGCTGCACCACGCGGGCGGAAGCGAAGCGGCGCTCGCGGGCGCGCTCACCGAAGTCGCCGGACAATGCGGTGTGCCGTGGGTGGTCTGCCAGGACGCGAGATACATAGACGGCGACACGCGGCTGGTGCACGACATGCTCACCGCGCTGCGCTACGACATGGATCTGGATACCGCGCTCTCGAAGGGAGTGCTGCATCCCAACGGCGAATGGCGGTTGCGCGCTCCTGAAGAAATCGCGCGCAGATGGCAGGGACGGGAGCAGGGAATCGCCGAGAGCGAGAGGATAGCCGGCGAGTGCGACTTCAAGCTCGGCTGGTTACGTCCGCCGCTGCCGAGCTTCCCCAAGCACGACGGGCTCACCGACAACGAGTTTCTGCGGCGCAACGCGTTCGAGGGCGCGCACCAGCGGTGGGGGAAGATCATGCCGAAGGAAGAAGCGCAGCTCGAGCACGAGTTGGGCGTGATCGCGCGGCTCGGGTTCTCGGGATTTTTTCTCGTGATGTGGGACGCGGTGCGGTTCGCGCGGCACAAGGGGATTCTCTGTCAGGGGCGCGGAAGCGCAGCCAATTCCGCGGTGGCGTACTGTCTTGGAATCACCGCAGTCGATCCGGTGATGAACGGGCTCCTGTTCGAGCGGTTTCTCTCGGAGATCCGCGTGGACGGGCAGACCGAAGCGCCGGACATCGACCTCGACATCGAGCACGACAGGCGCGAGGAGGTGCTGGACTACGTGTACGGCCGGTACGCGCGCGCGCACTCGGCGATCACCTGCATAGTGCAGACGTATCGCGCGCCCAATGCGGTGCTCGACTCGATGCGCGCGCTCGGATATTCGCCCGAGCAGTCCGGCGAGATATCCAAGCGGCTGCACAGGTTCGATCCGGACGCCGGGGCGGGGCACATGCAGAACGGTCTCGCGAAACAGTTCGGCCTCAATCTCGATACGCCACGTGGACGCGCACTACTGCGCGCTGTGCGGACCTTCGAAGGTCTGCCGCGCCTGCGCTCGACGCATGTGGGCGGATTCGTGCTCTCGTCCGCGCCGCTCGGCGATTACATGCCCATCGAGCATACGACCAGGGGGCGCACGATCATCCAGTTCGACAAGGACGATCTCGACGCGGTCGGCGTGCCGAAGTTCGACTTCCTCGG
>JBKJKB010000291.1:0-10750 GCA_046597675.1 Gemmatimonadaceae bacterium | reverse complement strand
GAGGTGAACAGCCCCGTGCTGGCGTTGATAGTGCCGGGCGGGTTCGTGGTGGACCACACGGGCGTGATTGCTACCACGTTGCCGAATGCGTCTAGTCCAACTGCCGTGAACTGCTGCTGAGCGCCGATTGCCAGTGTCGGATTCGGTGTGACTGTGATCGTCGCGAGCGGCCCGGCGGTTCTAGTGACCGTGGCGACGGAGGAGAGACCGCCGCAGGTTACCGTGATGGTGCTGGTCCCGGGCGTCGTCGGTGCAGTAAAGAGCCCGGAGCTGCTGATCGTGCCGCCACCGGTGACAGACCAGCGCTGCCCCACAAGATTCGTTACAGCCATGCCAGTCCGCGTGCCTGCCGCGGTAAACTGCACCGTGCCGCCCGGCCCGACGGTCGCCGTCGCCGGCGTAATGGTGAGAGTCGTGAGGGGCTCGGGACCTGTCGCGTCCTTACATGCCGCCGTGAACAATCCGGCAAACGCGAGCGCTACGATGGCGCGTACGATGGGTGCGCGCGACGACCACGCTCCACCCATGCGGACTTTCATGAAGCTCATCAGCTGATTCCTCTCGACCCGATACACGTAAAACCCCGAAGAGGCGCGGGCGCGCTCGGTTCGGTGGAGGTCTCAACGGCTGTGGGTGTCGCGGCCTCGTGGGTGGTCTATCGCATGGATCGCGCCAAATGCTAGGAATCGTACTTACCGTTGGAACCTTTCCGTGCGCACCTGGGCAATCTGCCGTGCAAAAGGGGGGCGGGCTCGCCTAACCCCGTCTGCGGTCCCTTCCCGACGCACAAAAAACGGGGCGCCCATGTTCTGGACGCCCCGTTCCACTTCAGGTACTTCCGCTCCGGCTGAAGTTTCTCAGCCGGAGCGCAGGTGCTTGGTCTTACTCTCGCGGCGGAGCGACAATCCGGTCGCCGCCCGTCACGATACGGAAGTCATCGCGACGGTTGAGCTGGTGACACGCTTCCGTCATCGGGGTCTCGCTGCAAACCGGGCGCTCTTCGCCATAGCTGACGAGGTCGAACCGGCCGGCATCGATACCGTGATCTGCCAGGTACCCTCTCGCGGAAGCCGCACGGCGCTGTCCGAGAGCCAGGTTGTACTCATCCGATCCACGGTTGTCCGCATTGCCTTCGATCCGGATCCGCATGCCTGGGTTGGCCTGCAGCCACGGAATCTTCTGGTCAAGCGTTGCCGCTGCATCCGGTCTGATATCCGACTTGTCGAAGTCGAAGTAGATCGGTGCCGTGATCGTAGCCGTAGCAGCCACGATGTCTGCCGGCGGCGCAGCCGGGTCAACCGGTGGCGCAGGCGGCGGTGGCGGCGGAACAACCGGCGGAGCCGGCGGACGACAGTTCGGGTCCGAGGCCAGGATGCTGCTGTTCCACGTGCAAACTGCCGGCGGAGGAGCCGGCTCGCCACGAGCCGCGCCACCGAGGAACAAGCTCAGACCGGCACGGGCCGCATAGTTCAGCGACGCTTCCGGCTTAGAGTTCGGCATGTAATCCACTACACCGTCGATACGCAATGCTACGCGCGGCGCAAAGCCGATACGAACACCAGCGATTCCCGACGCGCCGTAGTTATACGTCGTCGGACGGGGAGTGATGTCACCGCCGGCACCGTAGTTGGTGCGCACAACACCGCCGCCGATGAGGAACGAGCTGTTGGAACCCAGGAATCCCGCGAACGGGAAGTTGTAGTTCAGGCGAAGCGCGAACGTCGAGTAGTCGATCTCGTCGATCGCGGACGGAGTCACCGTGTTGTCCAGCGGCGACCACTGGCCATCACCTTCGATCTGCCAGTTGGGCGTCAGGAAAACACCGGCGCGGCCACCATAGCCGAGTCCGGCGTCAGGACGGCCGGTCGCGAAACCGGCGTTGTCGTCCAGGAACGAATACTGAACGAATCCGCCGAGCTCCAGCGTGCCGGGCAGCGGCTGCGGGGTATCGTCCCACCACACATACGGGCCGGACGTGTTCGGCGACATGCCCATCCACTGGCTGGCCGGGTCAGGCCAGAAATCAAGGCCCGCCTGGAAGCGGAAGTTCATGGTCGCGTCGGGCTCCGACGTCGGCATATAGTCCACGAGCGCCTGCAGACGCAGCGCCGTGAATCCGCCGAAGGCCGCCGTAAATCCGAGCGCGCCCTCCGCACCGTAGTTGTACGTGTAGCCGCTTCCGATCCGGTAGCTGCTCAAAACCGCGCCGCCACCAACCTGAAAGCCGGCGTTGAAGCCACTTCCGGCCATGAAGGGGAACGCGAACATGAGCCGGGCCGAGATCGGGCCGTACTTCACATCACGGTTAAGAGGCGCGCCCCCATCCCAATCGGGCGCTGTGTACGAGCCTTCCGCTTCGAGGAACGCGTTCGGGCTGATGAAAGCTCCGATCCGTCCGCCATATCCGAACGCATCCTTGAGACTCAGGTTGTCGTCGAACATGGTGTATTGCCCGAAACCGCCAAGGATCAACGTGCCGGGCTGTTGTGCTACAACCGGGGCAGCGAGAAGCAGGGCGGCCATCGAACAGATGGTCCAACTGCGTCTTAACATGCGCACATCCTCATTCAAAAGGGTGACAAAGAAAAACCCAACCGTGCTACGCTCCGACCAGCGACAGGCAGGATATGTGCCGATGACACGCCAACATCATCGCTAAACACCTATCCAGCTATGCCTTACGCCATGCAAACTTACCTCGGACCGCGAAAAACGCCAGACTCCAGGTGCATTACGCAAACATATGTCGCAACCGCACTTGCACCCGGTCGTGCACCTTGGGTACTCAAGAGGCGCGAGACGTGCAATTTCGGAGCCAGAATCACTCCTGTACAATGGGCTCGTCCCCCCTTGCGGACGACATGCCCTCTCCCGGCTGGGGTCAGAGCGGCGCCGCGAGCAGAACGATCCTCACCACGGTACCCGCCGCTTCCTCGCTTTCCACGTCGATCGACCCGCCCCACGCCTCCACCAGCCGGCGACTGGTCGCCAACCCCAGCCCGCTTCCGGTAGTTCGCGTCGAGAAGTGCGGCTCGAATACCCGTGGTAGCGCTGCGGACGCGATGCCGGAGCCGTCGTCCTCGACGGCGATCGACACACGCTCCGTATCGCGTCCGATCGTGACCGATACGCGCTTCGCGCCCGCATGCCGTGCATTCTCGAGCACGTTGAGCACAACCTCCCGCAGCTCCGCGCTGCGCGCCATCGCCATGACTCCGGCGTCCGTGCCTGCCACGCTCCAGTGCAACTCCGCGCCTGCCATTCGCTCCAGCTCGATCACGTCGTTGAGGATCGCGGACACATCCACGGGCTCCGCCGGGGGAAGATCGGGCTGCGCGCTGCCGTATCTGCTGAATGCGCGCGCGATGTTGTCCAGCCGGTCAATCTCCTCGAGCATCCGCTGCATGTTGGCGTCGAACACCTTGTCGAAATCCACGCGTGGGTCGTGCCGTGCGCGCTGAAGGTGCTGCACGCCCAGCCGCATCGGCGTCAGCGGATTCTTGATCTCGTGCGCGACCTGCCGCGCCATCTCTCCCCACGCCAGCACCCGCTCGGCGCGCGCTAGCTCTCTGCGGCTCGCATCCAGGTCGTCGGCCATTCTGCGCACGGCGGTGAACGCCTGTGAGAATTCCGTCGGGGGCTTCACCGGCAGCGGCAGCTCGTCCTCGCCGCGCGCTATCGCCCTTACCGACCGGCGGAGCGCGTCGATCGGAGCCGCGAACTGGCGGGCTGCTATGCCGCTCAGCCACAGTGCCGCGATCGCGCCCAGCGCGGTGGAGAACAGGAGGAGTACGCCCAGATCGTTGCGCCTTCGCGCGAGCGCCTCGTCGTCGCCGCGCGCCGGAGCCGCGATCACGAAGCGCTCGCCGGAGAAGCCTACCGACGCGCGGTAGCCAAAGAGCACGCCGCTCCCACCTATGCTCTGCTCGCGACTCGCGGTAATCTCTTCACCCAGGTCGAGTGTTCGGAACACGCTCGGGTGCAGTTCCCTGCCGACGGGCGAAAGCGCCCAGTACAGCGAATCGCTGGTTTGCGATAGCTCGCCGAAGCGATACAGGAAAAGCGGGAGCCCGAAGCGCGCGCCGACCAACTCCACGTTTCGCTCCGCGCCCGCCGCGATCGCGGCGTTCAGCGTCTCGCGAACCACCAGCTGGCGCGTCTGGCGGAAGTCGCTCCGCAGCCGCCGGTACGACCAGAGCGAGAAGGCTGCGGCGGGCGCCAGGAAGAACACGAACAGCGCGAGGATGAGTCGTGCACGATAGCTCCGGCCCCAGTGGCGAATCCGCACGCGCGCCCGCGTCAGCGCTCCACCTTCAGCTCCCAGCGCCAGTATCCACACGACCCAGGCGACCAGAACGTCGAGCAGCAGCACGAGCACCAGCCGCTGAAACAGCGCCCACGGCGAGCGAGTATCGACTTCGAGGTGCACACGGGCAGGACCCGACACGGTCTGGATCGCGGCGTCTGCATGCAGCTCGTCACCTATTCGTCGCCAGGTGATCCCGCTCGACTCGGACGACGATCCGGTCGCGGGACGGTCAGCCAGGTACATCACATAAGGCGCGCGCTCGGGCACGGCCGCGGGGAGACCCAGCAACGGGCCGTACGGATCCGGAGCGATAAGCCGGGTGCGAGGCAGCACGGCGATCGATGTCGCACCGCTGTCGTGCGGAACCACGAGCAGCTCCTGAGCGCCCGCCCCTGACAAAACGCGCCGCACCTGGGGCTCGCCGGCGGCGATCGCATCCGCTACCGCGGCCGCGACGGCAGCCGTATCCTGCGCGACGCGCGCCGCATCGAAGCTCGCGAGCGGTCGCGCGCGGGAATCCCATGAGCGGAGCGATAGCGGATAGCCCGCAATCGCCAGCTCGCTAACGACGTACCGCTGCAGCAGGTCGGCCCTCGAGACCGGCGGGCGCCCGGCGGAAAGCTGTTCACGCAGGCGATCCAGCAGGACCGCCGCATACTCGTCGCCAACCTTGAGCGTGGCGACATCTGCTTCCGCGAGGGTCATCCGCTGCCGCGTAGTGGTTCGCCACACGATCGTGGCCGCCAGGATTCCAGCCACCATCGCGACCGCGAGCGCGTGGGAGCCACGCAGATTCGGCCGTCGCGGCGAAGTCCCCGACGCCAGCCACGCGCCCAGCGCGAGAAAGGCGAAGCACACCAGAAAGAGCGGAAGCTCCCACATCAGCCACAGGGTCACCGTGCTCCCCCGCGGCGGCTGTCCGATGCCAGTCGCAAGCGTGACCAGCAGGTAGATCCCGATGCCGGCAGCACCGACCGCGGCGACTGCCGAGACCGCGCGCGCCGGCAGCCGGACTCGCGCGCGCACCAGCGTGTACACGCCGAGCAGGAGCAGCACCGCGGACAACGTCAGGGCAGCCGCGCTCGCGGTCCAGCGCCCTCCGGCCGCGGAGTAGTAGTAGGACGGATTGAACCAGCGAGCGGCGTTGGAGAATGAATTCAGCGGTACGATCGCGATGCACGCGGCGCACACCGCGAGCGCGAGCGCACGGTCGGTGATCCGGCGGCTGTGAAATGCCACCCAGAGCAGCGCCACGAGTACGAGCGCAAGCACCACCGCGATCCGCGTACGCGCGACTGATGTGGCCTTGAGACCGATCTCGCCGGGCGACAGAGCGATCGCCTGCACGCTGACGAGCGCGTGGCCCGACGGATCGCTCAGCAACACCTCTCCGCCCGCCGCCGAGTCGCCGAACGCGTACGTGAACCCGGCGATCGGATGGCGTGCCACCACCTGTTCATCGAGCGCGGTCGACAGCCTGTCCCCGGGCGGCTCGGCGTGCAGCACGAATGAAGCGACCGCGCGCCGGTCGCCGCGGATCGCCACCGCGTTAACCGTCGTGAAAAAACGGTCTGCCGTAACGCTCAGCGGCGCGGTGAGCGCCTCCGTAGGGATCGTCAGCCGGCCGCCCCAGGCCAGCCGGTTGCCGCCTTCATGCAGTATCACGCCCCAGGCCGGATCGCCGGTCCGTCGCGCTGGCACCGCGTCGAAGGCGGCCTCCTGCGAACGCGGCGCGTCGAGCGCGGTCGTGGCAGCGGACTGGATGCGGGTTATCTCGCGGACGAGCTTCATCCGCAACTCGGCGACGGCACGCGCCCGGATTGCTTCGGGGGCTACAAACTGTTCGCCCTCTCCGGCGGAAAACGCTAACTTGGGTCCTGTCGGATACCTGCTCCATGCGGCCAGCGCCAGAGCGCCGACGCTCAGCATCACCAGCCAGCGCAGCGTACGGCCGCCGTTCGTAGCGGGGCGGGTTCGAACTCCGGAGCTACCTGTGTCTTCCGTGCCCATTCAATCGTTCCGCGCCGCAGCAAGCGCGACCGCGCCGGCCACCGGCGCCAAGCCTCTCCGCATCAAGGAGATGCTGCCATCGCAGATTGCCGCGGTGCTGCGCGAGGATCCCCGGCTCATCATTCCCGTGGGCACCTGCGAGCAGCACGGTCCGCATCTCCCGATCGGCGTCGTCACTCTCATAGTCGAGCACCTCGCCGACGACCTCTCGTCGGAGTACGGCGTGCTGCGCGCGCCGACCGTCGAATACGGCGTGAACGTGGACACGGAGCGTGGCCTGGCCGGCAACGCGTCACTCAGGCGCAAGACGCTTCACCGGATGCTCAACGATCTGCTCGATTCCTGGGAGGCGTCGGGCGTCCGGGAATTCATTCTGCTCACCGCTCACGGACATGATCCGCACCAGGAAGCGCTCGCAACGGTGATCACGGCGCAGGCGCGGGTCCGCGTCGTGGACGCGTTCGGAGTGAACGTCTCCGATCTCCTCGAAGGGCAGATCGAGGCGATGCACGGCGATGAGGTGGACACGTCGATTCTCCTGTATCTGGCGCCCGAGCTCGTAAACATGAATCTCGTGCGCGACAATATGATGGACCGCGAGCGGCTGCGACGTTATCGCCGCGGCAACCTCAAGCTCCCCGCGGGCAGCGGCGCCTCGATCGGCCGCCCATCGCTGGCCACCGCCGAGAAGGGTCGGCTGCTGTACGAACGCATCAGGGCGCGCATAAGCGACCGGATATTCCTCGCTCCTTCGCTCGAAAGCTGAGCGTAGACGTCGCGCGCGTGGCACCCGCCGAAACTTCACGCCTTTGGACCCGTAGGTACGGCAACTTCACACACTCATCGTCCATGCGATTGTCGTTACTGCTCGTACTCCAGTTGATCGCCGTTCCCCTGCTCGCGCAGAGCTCGAGCCGGCCGGACTCCGTCGACCGCGCCCTGACACTTCAGGAAGCGCTCGCGCTTGCCACCCGGTTCAATCCGTCGCTCCGGCAGGTCACTAACGATATCCGCGGCGCCAACGCGGCGGTTCGCGCAGCGTACGGCGGATACCTCCCTTCGGTGGACGCGTCGCTCAGCTCCGAGTTTCAGCAGGGCGGTCGTCAGATCTTCAGCGGAGCCAGCCTTGGGGCCAGCTCCGACGCAATGCAGTCGTCGTATCGCTTCGGCATCAACTATCGCCTCAGCGCAGCGACGTTCATCAACCCGTCGCTGCAGAAAGCAAGCCGGGAAGGTGTCGAGGCCGACATCACCGGCGTCGAGTCGGTGGTGCGCTCCAACGTGACTCAGCAGTATCTGAATGTTCTCGCCGCGAAAGCCCGCGCTGATCTGCAGGACACGCTGGTGATCGCGGCCGAAGCGCAGGTGGTGCTCGCGAAGGCACGCGAGATAGTCGGCTCCGGGACCCAGCTCGACGTGCGCCGCGCGGAAGTCGCGCGGGGCCAGGTGCAGGTGCAGCAGATCCGCGAGCGCAACCAGGTAGACATCGAGGAGCTTCGGCTCTTTCAGGAGATGGGCGTCGAGCCGCGCACCGACGTCGAGTTGACGACCACATTCCCCGTCGAGCCATTCAATCAGGATCTGGCGAGTCTGCTTGCCCTGGCCCGCGAACGGAATCCGGTGCTACTGGCAACGCGGCAGCGCGAGCGCGTCGCCGAGCTCGGCGTGAAACGCCAGCGCGGCGAGTACATGCCGACGCTGACGATGAGCACCGGCCTCTCCGGCTATACCTACGAGTACACGAACCCGAACTTCCTGGTGCAGCAGGCGCAGGGCCAGGTCATGTCACAGCAGGTTGCATGCGTGGAGCGTGAGCAGCGGTTCGCCGCGGTTGGACTTCCCAATCAGCTCGCGGGTTGCGGATCGGTGGCCTTCACCGACGCGCAGGCGGCCGCCCTCAGACAACAGAACAGCCAGTTCCCGTTCGGCTTCACCAGCAGCCCGCGCTCGATCTCGGCGACGCTGTCGCTGCCGGTCTTCGACGGCTTCGCCCGCGCGCTCCGCCGACAGGAAGCAGTCGCCGCTAGCGATGACGCGCGCCACGCGGTTCGCGCTCGCGAGCTGGCCGTGACGACCGATGTCACGGCTGCATACCTCACCCTCCAGACCGCGCTGCGCACCGTCTCGCTCCAGGAGCGTAACGCCGCGATGGCGCGGGACGAGATGAAGCTGTCGCAGGACCGCTATCGCATCGGCATGGCGGGCTTCATCGACCTGACGCAGTCACGCGATGCGTTCGAGCGCGCCGAGAGCGCGCGCATCACCGCGATTTATGACTACCACAAGGCCTTCGCCGCGCTGGAAAGCACGGTTGGCCGGCCTCTTCGCTGACGGAGCGATAAATGTCCAAAAAGAAAAAGTGGTCGATCCTCGCCGGCGCAGGCATCCTGATCGTCGCAATCGGCGGCATCGCCACCGCCAAGGGCGGTGACAAGGCGACCGAAGTCCGCATCGAGCCGGTCGAGCGCCGCGATCTCGTGGCCTCGGTGACGGCGAGCGGACAGGTTCAGCCGCGCTCCAAGGTCGACCTCAGCGCCGACATCACCGGCCGGATCGTGCGGCTCGCCGTACGAGAAGGCGACCGTGTAACGAAGGGCCAGTTCCTCCTCGAGATCGACCCTTCCAATTACATCGCCGAGGCGGAGCGTTCCGCCGCGGCCGTCGCCAGCAGCCAGGCGAATCTGCGGCAGGCGCGCACGAGCCTCGGCCAGTCGCAGCGCAACTACCAGCGGATGGCGGACCTCAAGCGAGCCAACCCGACGCTGATCTCGGACGAGCAGGTCGAACAGCTCAGAACGCAGGTCGAGGTCGCCGAAGCCAGCGCACAGGCATCGTCGCACGCCGTCGCGCAGGCGGCGGCGGCCCTGCGGGACGCGCGCAGCAGACTGGCCAAGACCAGCATCGTCGCTCCGATGAGCGGTCAGATCACGCGCCTCGTCGTGGAAGAGGGTGAGACCGCGATCCAGGGAACGCTGAACAAGGATGCGGCGACACTGCTCACGATCGCCGACATGAGTGTGCTCGAAGTGAAGGTCAAGGTCGACGAAACCGACGTGTCGACGATCTCGCTTGGAGACTCGGCGGTAGTCCAGATCGATGCCTTCGTGGACACGACGTTCAGAGGACGCGTGGTCGAGATCTCGAACAGCTCCCTGCGCGCGCCGGGTGGCGGTACGCCGGGCTCCACCGATCAGGCGATCGACTATGAAGTCACGGTGGAGCTGCTGAACGCCCCGCCTACGACGCGGCCGGATTTCTCCGCTACCGCGAAGATCATCACCGAGACGAGAACAAAGGTGATCTCGATCCCCATCATCGCGCTCACCGTCCGCGAAGACACCACCGACCGCACCGCGGACACGGTGATGACGCTCGGACGGCCGCAGCCCAAGGTGCAGGTCGGGAAGCGGGACGTTGAGGGCGTGTTCGTCGTAAGCACGGACAACAAGGTCCGGTTCCGCGCCGTACGCGTGGGAGTCGCCGGCGAGAAGTACTTCGAAGTGCTGTCCGGCCTCCGTGAGAACGAGAGGATCGTCGGCGGTACGTATCAGGCGATCCGCGATCTGAAGGACGGCGGGAGCGTAAGGCAAGAGGAAAAGAAGGACGAGAAGAAATCGTGATGCCCGGAATTGCTGACGTGGCATCGGCGGGCGATCCCGGCCTCAGCACCACGGCGGAGCGGAAGATCGTCACCGCCCGCGGCGGAGAGGCGCCCGACAAGGACTGGGTGATCGTCGCCCGCGCGCTCACCCGCGAATACGACATGGGTGGCGAGATCGTGCGCGCGCTGCGGGGCGTGGACATCGCCATTCGCCGTAACGAGTACGTCGCCATCATGGGACCGTCGGGCTCGGGCAAGTCGACGCTCATGAACCTCATCGGCTGCCTCGATACGCCGACCGCGGGCGAGTACTGGCTCAACGGCATGCTCGTATCCGACATGAACGACGATGAGCTGGCGCGGATCAGAAACCGCGAGATCGGCTTCGTCTTCCAGACGTTCAACCTGTTGCCGCGCGCGAGCGCGCTGCACAACGTCGAGCTGCCGCTCGTATATGGCGGCGTGCCCGCGACCGAGCGAAAGAAGCGCGCTGCCGAGGCGCTGGACAGCGTCGGACTCGCGGACAGAATGAGCCACCGGCCCAACGAGCTGTCGGGCGGACAGAAGCAGCGAGTCGCAATCGCGCGCGCGCTGGTCAACCGGCCGTCCATTCTCCTGGCCGACGAGCCGACCGGGAACCTCGACTCGACGACGTCGGAAGAAATCATGAAGGTGTTCGAGCGGCTGGCGGAGTCGGGGCAGACGGTGATCATGGTGACGCACGAAGCCAGCATCGCGGCTCACGCCAGGCGCGTCGTCGTTCTGCGCGACGGGATGGTAGAGAGCGACGATCGCCGCGAGAGATTCGCGGCGCGCGTATCGGGGTGAGC
>JBKJKB010000283.1:0-4452 GCA_046597675.1 Gemmatimonadaceae bacterium | reverse complement strand
TCGATGATCTGCGTCTCGGAGATCGACTCGCCCGTGTCGCCCACCGCGCCCGCGAGCTGGATCTCGGCGGCGCGGGCGAGAACTCGATCCAAGGCCGCGCGATCGAGAGTACGGCCGACCACCGCCGTTTCTGTTCCCGGCTTCGAAATGCTGGTTTCGTCTTTCGAGGCTGGCACGGACGTTGGGCGGTTGGTGTTGAGGGGAGCGGGCAATTACGGGAAACGTAGGATGCGTTACGCGTATCGCGTTGTTTACTCAAACGTACAACGTACAACCTTCTACGCTAACCGCTCCCCTCAACGCCGCCCGCCAAGCGGCTGTTAAATCCCGCCCAGCACCACGTCGAGCTGCCGGGCTAGCGCCGTCCGGATCGCCTCGGGCAGCGGGTACACGCTCGCCAGAGTGGTCTGCGGATTGGTCCCGACCGAGCGATTGGCAGCGCGGAGATAGTACCGGGCGTACCCGTCGGCGAGCGAGGGAATCGTCTTCTGGAGGAGCAGCAACCCGCCACGAACGGCCGCCGCGCCGACGTACCGGTCCCCCGTGCCCTCGCGCTGCTCGGTCGGCGTGATGTTGTCGGTCACGGCGGTATTCGCCGCGGCGAACATCAGCTCGTGCACGATCACGTAGATCGCGTCCGCGGCGTCGGCCTCGCGAGCGGGAAAATTCACCGCGGTCAAAGTGTTGTTCCGGCCCGCGGCCATCGTGCGCCCTTCGCCGTTGAGCGGGAGCGAGAGGAACACGGTGCCACCGCCCTGCTGGCTGTTGCTCATGTAGGTCTGCAGCGCGGGGCGGTGCTGCTGCCAGAGCGCGTCCACCGCCCGCATCACCAGCGCGCGATTGGCCTGCTCGCGAATCCAGTAGTCGTGATAGAAGCGCGTGCTCTCTTCGTCGAGCGACTGGCGGAACAGCCGCAGCCAGTCACGATCCGGACCCGTGGGGAAATACCTGGCGAGCAGCGCGATCGCGTTCGCGCCCTCCTGTGAAGTCGCCCGGCGCGGCTCGCCGTCAGCTTCCAGGAATGCTCCGATCGCCTGGCGCATCGATTCCGGCGAAGCGAACTGCAGCGGAAGAAAGTGCGCATTCCCGAGCGCCGGGTTGATCACGAACCGCGCCCGCAGCGCCGCCATGTTGGCGTCGAGCTGGGTCGAGACGCTGGCGCGGGTCCGCATCGCCCGCATCTCCGTCTTGTAGCCGCGCTTGAACAGCGGTACGAGGGCAGTGTCGTCCTGAATCATCGCGTAGCCGTGCAGCCACGTGTCGAGATGCTCGCGCGTCCTGATCGGCCACCTCTCCGAGGTGGACACGGTCTGGCCGGCGGAGCCCGTTCCGCCGTCGTCAGGCAGCGTCGTGGTTCCGGCAGAAGCGCACGCGGTGATTCCCGCGGTTACGAAAAGAATCAGAGTGGAGCGAATGAACTTTGACATGGTGTATTCCTCTTTGAGCGTCAGCTGTTGGGCCGGCCGCAGCCGATGCAGAATTTCCAGCCCTGTTCCATCTCGGTGCCGCACGCGGGGCACTGGTGGAGCGCGAGGTTCTGGCCACAGTGCGGGCAGAAGGTGATGGTCTTTCCTTCGGGCAAAGTCCCGCTGCAGTAGCGGCATCCCTGCAGCGCGCCCGGATCAGCAACTGCCCCGGCGCTCACCGACTTGCCCGGGCGCGCTGTCGGGGGAGTTGGATCTTCCCGAGCAATAGCGTCCGGACGGTGTGGCTTGTCGTGCAACGCGGCGGGCGAGATCGAGATCTGCGTCGTCCCGAACTCGCGGAACGCGCCGGGGTCGGGATTCTGCGAGGCAATCTCTTTCTTGAGCGAATCCTGCATCGCGTCGCCGCCGACGATGTAGTCCCGCTCGCCCGACAGCAGCCGCATCACCGCGACCTCGTAATCCTGATTCGTCTCGATCCCGAGCTCGCGCCTGTTATGCCGGTACGGAACCAGCTGCTCGTGCAGCTCGGCGACGGTGAACGGGAGCGCGACCTGGTCAGGCGAGCGCGACTTGATGTTCTGCACCAGCCGCTGAAAGACACGATCTAGATCATCCATTGCGCGTACCGTTGAATGTTGTCGCGGCCGGAAACGGAGCGACCGCGCCGAGCGATTTCACGCCCGGTTTCTTGCCACCCATCCATTCGTCGAACCTCGAGCGTTGTAGCCCGTCCGACGCCGACTGTTCCCCGGCCGCCCTGAGCGCGAGGTAGTTGGCGTACTCGTTCTGGGGATGTCCGGCGTGCCCCCGCACCCACTTCCATTGCACATCGTGTGCACGGACGGCGTCATCCGCCTGTTTCCAGAGCTCGAGGTTCAGGATGACGCCTGTTTTGCGCCTCCAGCCGAGGGCTTTCCAGGACGGAACCCACCTGGACATGCCTTCGATGATGTACTTCGAGTCGGATATGAAGACGACGTTGAAGCTCGGGCCCTTGCTGGAGAGGCCGCGGAAGGCTGCAATGACCGATCGCAGCGCCATTCTGTTGTTTGTGGTTGCGGGCTCGGAGATCCAGTAGTCGAATCTTTTCAGGTTGCCGTTCTTCGCGCTCCGCCATTCGATCACGCCCGCGGCGCCGCCGGGGTTCTCGCCCTCGCGGCCGTTGCCGAGACAGGACTCGTCGGCGTAGATGGCGAGCAGCTCGCGCGGGTCGGCGTGCGGAAGGCGGGGCTCGCTCACCAGACGACCTCGAACCAGTCGATCTCGTCGAGGAAGAATTTCATCGTCTCGCCCGTCGTGGGATGCATCGCGTACAGTCGCTCGCGTCCGGTGGTTCCGTCGAGTTTCTGCGGGATTACCGAGAACTCGCTCCCGCGACGGCGGATGACGATCCGGCGCGCGTCGAGCACCGCGCGCTCGAGCGCGTCGTATTGGTTGGGGGTGAGGTTGGACACTAAAGCGCTGTTGGCTGTTGGCTATTGGCGGGTTACTGGTTGCCGGTTTCTGGTTCGTTCCACCGGCGCAGGAGGTGGGCGAGCACGTTGGCGGCGGTGTCGATCTCCTCCACCGAAACGTACTCCTCGGCGGTGTGGGCGAGCGCGATGTCGCCGGGGCCGAAGCAGATCGCGGGGATACCGGCGGCGTTGAACAGCGCGGCGTCGGTCCAGGCGGTGAACCCTTCGATTCGCGGCTCGATGTGTTCGTCGCGGAGAGCGGCCGCGAGTGCCAGGACGATCGGCGCGGACTCGGGCACGTCGCTCGGGAGCTGCGCGGTTTTGAGAGTGACCGTGGCCGAAAGGCTGGGCGCGCGGGCTTTCACGCGCTCGAGGGCTGCTTCGATCTCAGCCACGCCGGTGGTCGCGTCGCCGGGGAGCGTGCGCCGCTCGACGGACAGCACGCACGAGTCCGGATAGGTGGACATGCCGGTTCCGCCGCGGATGAGCGACGCGTGCAGCGAGCCGTGGCCGAGGAGCGGATGCGTGCGTAGCGCTAGAACCTTGGAGTTGTAGGCATCGAGCTCGGCGAGCAGCAGGCCCGCGTGGGTGATCGCGTCCACGCCGATGTCGTACCGGCTGCCGTGCGCGGCGACCCCCTTGAATTCGATGTCGATCCAGGCGAAGCCGCGGTGCGCGGGTGCGATAGCGAGGCGCGTGGGCTCGGTGATGATCGCGGCGTCTGCCGTGAGTCCCGTTTTCAGCAGCTCGCGCGTCCCGATGCTTTCGTATTCCTCGTCGCACACCGCGGCGATGGTGATGCGGAGGTCGTCGTGGGCGTCGAGGGAGCGGACGGCGGCGGCGCACATCGCGGCGATCCCTGCTTTCATGTCGGAGGCGCCGCGGCCCCAGAGGCGGCCGTTTTTTATATCGCCGTCGAAGGGCGGATGCGTCATCCCTTCCGTGCCGACGACATCGAGATGTCCATTGAGGATGATCGAGCGCGGGCCGGTGCCGCAGCTGGCTATGACGTTCGGGCGGCCGGGCGCGGCTTCGGTGATCTCGGTCTCGAAGCCCCAGGCGCTCAGCGTGGCCGCGAGGAATTCGGCGGCTTGGGATTCGCCCGCCCCGCCGGGTACGAGCGTGGGGTTCGTGGAGTCGATCCGCACGAGCGCCTGCGCCAGCGCGACGGCGTCGCCGCGCGCTGGGAGTGCTCGATTCTTCATGTTGGTCTGGTGCGTCCGCCGCGCGAGCGGCGGTTACTCAGCGCCGCGAGGCTTTCTTGGCGGCGGTTTTTTTTGCCGGCGCCTTCTTGGCCGCTGCTTTCTTCGCCGGCGCTTTCTTCGCCGGCGCTTTCTTCACCGGCGCTTTCTTCGCCGGCGCTTTCTTCGCGGGAGCTCCGGTCCGGATGGACTTCTTAGCAGGAGCTTTTTTCGGTGCTGCTTTCTTGGCCGCAACTTTCTTCATGACTTTTTTTGCAGCCGTTTTTTTCGGAGCAGACTTCTTCGCAGCCGCTCCGAAAAAAACGGCTGCAAAAAAAGTCATGAAGAAAGTTGCGGCCAAGAAAGCAGCACCGAAAAAAGCTCCTGCTA
>JBKJKB010000304.1:0-3796 GCA_046597675.1 Gemmatimonadaceae bacterium | reverse complement strand
TACCTCCTGGGTGCGGACCTGCGAAGCGATGGCAACAACACGAAAACCGAGGCTGGGGCTCCTTGCGGTCAGCGGGACCCCGACGCGCATGGCAGCGCGGTTGTGGTTAGCGTCGTGGTTATACGCCCCGCCACGTATCACCCGGCGTCCCGTATCACCTGCCGTCTCCCACGAACTCCCATCCGTCGGCGCTCCATCATAACTCTGGTGCCAATAGTCCATGCACCACTCGAACACATTCCCATGCATATCGTATAGCCCAAATGCATTTGGGTAACCGAGGCTTCCCACCGGCGTAGTTGTCTGTCTATAGGTCCCCTTCGGCGCAAAGCCATAGGGATAGTTGCCATCGTAATTCACCAGCTCTGGCGTGATCGTGTCACCGAAGTGGAAGACTGTCGTCGTCCCGCCGCGGGCGGCGTATTCCCACTCAGCCTCTGTAGGCAGTCGATAGGTTCGTCCAGTTGCGGCGGACAGCCGCTCACAGAACTCAATCGCGTCCTCCCATGAGACTTCCGTAACCGGCAGGCTATCGAATCTGTTGCGGAATTTGAAAGTCGACGGACCGCCGACCAGGTCTTTCTTCACTCTTGGCAAATGCGATACCACGCGCCACTGCGCCTGGGTCACTTCGAACTTTCCCATGAAAAACGTTGGCACACTAACCGTGTGCTGTGGGACTTCCCATCGAGACTGCTTCCAAGCATCGGCAGCCGTGTAGCCACGGCCACCATCGTGAGCAGGAGTTCGGCTTCGTTCATACTCCCTCTTCACCTGATCGGCTCCCGCATCGGTGGTTCCCATCAGGAACGTGCCGCCCGATATCTCAGTCATCTCAAGCGCCACGCCATTGACGTCTTCCGTGTAATACCGTGCCTGCCCTCGACGGCGATTCGTTATCGTCCCCGTCGAGTTCACCGTCACTACGTCGAACTCGTAACCGCGCAGCGGCAAGCCGCTCGGCCCTGTGGTCGATGCGCTGCTCGCCGCAAGAGGCGTGGGGACGGTGTGCTGTTGTAAGTGCGTAGAATTGTGAGCGAGAAAAGCCGTGCTGAGGAATACACACGACGAGATTGTCAGAAATACGATTCGGTTCATTGTGCGCCTCCTTACTTCACCGCTCAGTGCGTGCGCCTAACGACTCGGACTGACCCGGCGCGTTGGTGTCATGTGCGCCGACGGGTCCAGTCCGTGTTAGCCTGCTCCGCAGAAAATGATCACCAGTCAGGGTGGGCATCGAAGTGTTGATTGAACGTGAGCCGCCTCAGATTCGAGCCGTTCGCACGCATGGTGTAAATCTCTAGAAATCGAAAGTCGGCAGGCCCGGTGAATCGATGATCGCCCGTCGAGTGAAATACAATCGAACGACCATCCGGCGACCACGCCGGCCGAGCGGCATCGCCCGGGTCGTGCGTGAGCTGCACGATCCCAGTGCCGTCGCTGTTCATGACGTAGACATCGAAATTGCCATCCCGTGTTCGATCGAACGCGATTTTCGACCCGTCCGGCGACCACTCGGGCGCCTGGCTGGATGTGCGCGGCTCTGTAGTATGCGTGAGCTGACGCACGTGCCCACTGCCTAAATCGACGGCGAATATTTCCCACGTAAGATCGCCCATTGATGTGAAAGCGATCTGCTGTCCGTCGGGTGACCATGCCGGTCCCGAGCTAGGGGTCGGAAGACCCTCGATCTTTCGAACGTTCGAACCGTCGGCTCGGGTGACGAAGATCGCGCCCATTGATGTGAACGCGATCTGCCGTCCATCCGGTGACCAAGTAGGGCCGGACGGGCGTGCGGTTTCCGCAGCTGTGACTCGCGCCAGTTGACCGGTGGCGCACATCATTACAAAAAGGCCGTCACCTCCGACCTCCCGTTTACCCTGAAAAACTATCCGTTGCCCGTCCGGTGACAAATTCGGCAGCCGACTGAACTCGCCCGGGCGAGCGAACGTCAGCTGACGAATCCCGGTTCCGTCAATCCTGATCGCCCAGACGTCAGGAGTGACTGGATCTTCGGCGGATCTGCCTCCAGTCAAGTCGAACACGGTATCGAACACAATACCGCCGCGACAGCTTGCGGGCGACTGCGCTGGAACGTCATAGCTGGACTGAAGGATGAGGAGAATAATGGCTGTTCCAAATTTCTTCATCGTCGGTGACGTCCTTGACTCTGACAGGCTAACGGCCACGGCTCACCCGCGGCCGCTCCGGTTCACGCGGCCGGGATCTTCCCTCGATTCAGTAGACAGTGAAGTTCTACGCTGCGGCCCGCTCATAGTCAACGGGCGATTGATACCCGAGCGATGAATGCAGCCGCGTGTGGTTGTATTACTGCACATAGCGGCGCAGCGCCTGACGGAGTTCGGCGACCGATACAAACGTTCGGCCGTGCGTGAGTTCCGACTTGAGTGAATGGAAGAACGATTCCATATGGGCGTTCTCATCTGGCGCCCCACCCCGCGTCATGCTTTGCTGCACACCCGCGACGACCAGGCGTTGACGAAACGGCAGACCCAGAAACTCGCTGCCGCGATCGCTGTGGAAGATCAGCCGCGACCGGGGCGGCGACGCCGAAGTGCGGCATCCACGACGGCGCGAGTACCCAGGGCGTCGCGGATCGTGGTCAGTCGCCACGCCAAGACACGTCGGGAGTATTGGTCGAGGATCGCGGTGAAGTACCACCACCGGCCGGCGACGGCCAGATACGTCAGGTCCCCGATCCAGATCTGATTCGGGCGCGTCGCCCGCGTCTGGCCTACCCGATTCGGGTGCTGCCCGAACCAGCGATGGGTGCCAGTCGTGCGTCGGTAGACCCGCACGTTGCGCGCCCGCCAGCCGCCGACGCGCATCAACCGCTCGACCCGGCGATGACTGATCCGGTGGCCACGCTTCGTCAGCTCGCGGTACAGTCGCGGACTTCCGTACGTCCCGCCGCTGGCCTCGAAGATCGCACGCATCTCCTCGAGAATGATCCGGTCCTGCCTCGCGCGCGCGCGGCGTCTTTGTCACCGCCGCGGCCACGGACACCCGACCGCGGAGGACGCCGTCGCGCGCCTCCCTCCGCCATTTCGACAGCATAAACGGATGAATCTCGAGAGCGTCCGCCACCGCCTGGACCTCGACGCCCTTCAACTGACTGAGCTTCACCGCCTTGAGCCTGAACTCCAGCGTGTACCGCTGGACCTTTCTCGGACCGGCACGTCGCATCGGACACCTCCTGTGGTTAGGCGGAAGTGTCTACTTGATCGAGGGAGGTTCCCCGCCAGCTTCATCGGCTGGTTAGGCGCCCCCAGGTCAGCGCCTACTCTCGGCGTCCACCGCTGCGGCAATCGTGTTCAGGAACACTGTCCTTTTCGCGGACCGTTCCAGTGCCGTCGCTTCCGGCCAGGCGCTGTTGATCGCAACAATGAGCCGTCGTGCCCGATCAACGTGGATAACCTGACCGTGAATGCCAATCGCGTTGAACGTGCCGTCGTCACTCGTCCACCACTGGTAACCGTAGCCTATCCCCGGATATGTAGTCTCAACCTGCCGTCGAGTGGCAGCCTCGAACCAGCCGTCGGGCACGACGAAGTGGCCATCGATGCGCCCGTTGTCTAAGACGAACTGGCCAAAGCGCGCGTAGTCGCGGAGTCCGGCTTGCAGACAGCAGCCGGCAAGTTCGTGGTGCCTTCGATCCGTCGCCCATACCGCAGATTGCTCCATCCCGTATGGAGACCACATCTTGGCTGACAAGTATGCCGCGAGTGTCTGCTTCGTAGCCGACGTGACGAGGACGCCGAGCAGGTGAGTCTCC
>JBKJKB010000166.1:0-2529 GCA_046597675.1 Gemmatimonadaceae bacterium | reverse complement strand
CACCCGCTGCCAGCAGCGGAGAAAATCGCGGCGCGGAGCATCTATCCCGGCTTCTTCGACCGCGTCGTACAGAAAGGAGAAGACGACGCCGCCGAGAATCTCGTATTCCTTCAGGATCTGGTAGGCGTCGAAGCCCTGCGCATGGCGGAGCGCGCCCAACTCCATCGCCTTGGCCGACATCGGCGTGCCGCCGTCTGGATCGTCGGGCTGCTCGAGGAAGTCGGCGATTCCCTCGATGAGCAGTGGAACGTGATTCAGCAGATCATCGGTGGGAAAGATCCTGTTGGCGGCTATCGACACCCTCGCGCTGATGCGCTCGAGCCAGCGGAAGACGAGCTCGTCCTTTGAGGCGCGCAGCATGCTGGCAAGCTCGGAAGCAAGCGCGTGCGGGGAGTCACCGGGCAAGAGCGATCAGTCCGTCGGCTGGGAGTGAGTAGTGCGAACGACTTCAAGAAATGAACGGACGCGCCGAGGCCCGCGCCAGTCCTGGTGCCTGCTACTTGTCCCCGGCCTGGCGGTAGTGGTTGAACCGTTCGAGGATTATCGCCACGTAGTTGACCGGCTCTATGCCGCGCGAATACCCGTAGCGCACTACCGGATTCGTATACACCTCTTTTTTCGACTTCTGCAGCAGCCAGTAAGAGACGTCCGCCCACCTCGTCGGATCGTCGCCGCTCGCCTCGGCCAGACGTTGCGCGTCCTCGACGTGCCCGGAACCGGTGTTGTACGACGCCAAAATGAATTTGAGCCGCTCTTCCGGGTCCTCGATTCGTTTGGTCCAGTAGTTGGTCAGCCAGCCGAGGAAGCGCACGGCTCCGGCGACGTTTTCTTCCGGATTGTTGGAGTTCCGCACCTTGAACTCGGCGGCCGTTCTTGGCATTAGCTGGAGAAGTCCGGTCGCGCCCGCCCACGAGCGCGCCCGCGGCTTGAACTTCGATTCCTGGTACGCCTGCGACGCCAGCAGTCGCCAGTCCCAGCCGATCTTCTTCGCTCCTTCCTTGAACAGCGTATCGTACTCGGAGAGGCGACCCGTCGTGGACGCGAGAAACGGACTGTCGATGCGTTGGTGATACCCGGCGCTATGGATGAAGTATTTCGTGTAGAGACTCTTCAGCAGAGGCGCATTCTTCTGATCCGCGATCCACTGATCGAGCTGCGTGCGAAGCTGCGGCGCGTTGGGCCGGACCGCCCACGCAACCGGAGCGACTTCGCCCAGTGCGGGGCGAACCGAGAGGTTCGTGTAATGCTCACTCGAGATGTCCGCGAGGTTCCCCTGCGCCACCGTGAAGCGAATCGTGCCTTCGGAGACAGCGCGGATCAGCGCTTCAGACGAAGCGTCCACTTCCACGACATGAATGTCCCCGGTCAGCGTGTCCGCCAGCTCGATCAAAGTCTGCGTGTAGGGTGACTGCTCCGGCACATCGACTCGCTGGCCACGCAGTTCGGAAGGTCGACGAATCTGTCGTACTCGAGCCGTCGTGACCGGGGGAGGGGGCGATGGTGCTTGCTGCGCGGCGGTATCGCGCACGCCGCCTGTATCCGCGGCGGGGACACCCGGTTCGCCACCCGTCCTTTGTACCAGCACCGGGTTGGTGCTGTAGAGCGCTCTGGTATACGCGACGATCCCTGAGTCCTCGGGCGCGGGGACCAGACGCGCCGCCACGATGTCGCCCTTACCCGCCCGCAGCAGCTTGAACATGCTGTCGCGCTCTGTCACGACGGTCATCCGGAGCTCGACGCCCATGTCTTCCGCGAACTTTTGCAGCAGCTCGTACTCGTACCCCATCGCCTCGGCGCGATACAGGAAGTACGTCGTCGAGTTGTACGGAGCGATGACGACCAGCGTGTCGCGCTGCTTGATGGCCGTGAGATCGAGCGCAACCGACGGGCCCATCTCCGCCCGGCGTTGGGCTTTGCTGACCTCCGAGGCGAGGAACGGCAGCTCGCCGCACGCGAAGATCCCGGTCAGGAGGGAAAGCAGCGCAATTCGACCGAGCTTTGGGGGAATGCGTGTAGGGGGCACGAGACCCCGAGATGCGATTCTCGGGCCGCGACAGCTCGCGTGCCAAGCGCGCCGCCAGAAGTGGCTGAGCCGGTTGATCGCTCGATCCTCAACATTGGCTCAGCCTGTCGGACCGCACGCGCCCTACGAGAACCTATCTGTTCGAAGCTCCGTTACGGCGGCGGACTATCGTGGCAATTTTTCGCGCCACACCAGCTAGGTCACGCCGAACATCACTTTCCCAGAACCTCACAACCATCCACCCGTCTTGTTGGAGACGCGCCGTAACAGCCTCATCCCGCGAGACATTCCGCTGCAGCTTTGGAATCCAATACTCACGCTGCTTTGACGTGTAATACGCGTGTAAGTCGTCGAGGCCCTTTTCCCGCAAGACGCGCCCGTGCCAATAATCCCCGTCGACGAATACGACGGTTCTCGACCGCGCAAAGATGATGTCCGGCCGGCCGACTAATTCGGACGAATGCAAGCGGAAGCGGAGCCCTAGGGCGTGTAGCTGGCTCCTTAGC
>JBKJKB010000155.1:0-6734 GCA_046597675.1 Gemmatimonadaceae bacterium | reverse complement strand
GTTCGCGCCGGCCGACCTCCGGGAGATCGTGCAGGAGGTTGTGCACCAGTTCGAGCCCCAGGTCATGGCCAAGTCGATCGCCCTGACATCCGCGGTGCCTGACGACCTGACTTTGCTCGATACCGACGCGGGCCGGCTTCGCCAGATTCTTTCGAACCTCGTCAGCAACGCCGTCAAGTTCACGGACACAGGTACCGTTTCGATCAGGGTCAGGGCAAATCCCGACACCGGCGCACCGGTGCTCATCGAAGTGAGTGATTCGGGGATCGGAATCCCGCCGGACCGGGTCGGCGCGATCTTCGACGCGTTCGAACAGGCGGAGCGTAGCACGACCCGCAGATTCGGGGGCTCCGGACTGGGACTTCCGATTTCGCGGTCGCTGTGCGCTTTGATGGGATACGACCTTCGTGTGATTAGTCGGGAGGGCCATGGGTCGACCTTCATGATCGATCTCGGGCCGCGTGCGCCCGCAGAATCCATGACTCCGGTCCTCGCCCCGTTTGACCCGGTCGACTCGGCCGGCGACGCCGTGCTTCGGGGGAAGACGGTGCTCATAATCGATGACGCGCCCGATGATCGTCTCTTGATCGCGAATCAAGTAGCGGAGCTCGGCGGTACTTCCATCGAAGCAGCGTCAGGGGCGGAAGCACTGAAGTTGGCCCGCGAGCGTAGGCCGGATATGATCACTCTCGATCTGGTCATGCCACGGATGGACGGGGCTGAAGTACTCCGTCTCCTGAAAGAAGACCCGGACCTGTGCCGGATTCCTGTCGTCGTTGTCAGCGCCGTCGCTATGGAGCGCCGCGGCCTGGTCGGCGCCGTGAGCCTCCTGCCCAAGCCTCTCAGCCACGACGACTTACGCCGAGCATTCAGGCAGGGTATCGGATTGGGCCGTGTACTGATCGTGGACGACGACCCCGATACACAAGCGTTGCTCTCGTCCTACGCCTACGAAGAGGGCGCATCGGAAGTCCAGATTGCTGGCGACGGCGATGCCGCACTTGCTTTTCTGGAAAGATTTACGCCCGACCTCATCCTGCTCGACCTCGTCCTTCCAAAGCGAGACGGTGCGGAGGTCCTCTCGCGCATCGCGAGCGATCCCTCCCACGACTTCGCGGTGCTTATCGTGACGGGCAAGGAGCTATCGCCGGGGGAAACGCGATCCCTTCGGCTCGGCTCGATCGGCGTGTTGCGAAAAGGAGAGCACCTCGAGGAAGAACTTCGAAGCGCTCTTCGCAATTTCGTGGCGCGGCGACACGTCGGATCCCGCCAGGCGTGACTATCGATCAGGAGTTCGATGACCGCGCGGTCCAGGTGCTACGCAGGATCGGGAAAGGAACGCTGTTGCAGTCGATGGCTTCGCTTTTCGAAACCAATGCCCCCATACGGCTTTCAGCTGTGCGCGAAGCGGTTCGGGCTGGAAGTCCCGCTGATGCCACATTGCCGGCGCATTCGCTCAAATCATCGGCGGGACAGCTTGGAGCGATAGGTTTACAGCAAGCTTGTGCCGACATCGAGAAAGCCGCCGAGGATGGTGACCTCGCGCGCGTCGAAGCGCTCGTGGCGGAGGCCGAGCCCATGCTCCTGCGCGCTCTGGCGTGGGTGAAGTCGAAAGCTCTCGAAGAGGAAAGCCGGTAATGCCAAAGATCGCCGTAGTCGAGGACAATCCGGACAATAGGCTCCTGGTGAGCGCCATCCTGGAAGACACCTACTCGGTCGTGGAATACGAAAACGGACCCCTGGCGCTCGCAGGGCTTCCACTCGATTCGGCTGATCTGGTTCTGCTCGACATCTCGCTGCCGGACATGGATGGAATCGAAGTGTTGGCCCACATTCGTGCCGACGAGAGGATCAGTCACCTGCCGGTCATTGCGCTGACCGCGCACGCTGCGCTCACGGACCGGGAAAAATTCATCGCTGCCGGATTCGACGATTATGTCACCAAGCCGATCGTCGATGAGAACATCCTGTTGGAAGCGATAGACCGGCTCCTTGATCGCTGACGGACCTTTGCACGTCCGTTCGTACCCTGATTCAACGCAAACCCCGGTAAAGATGAAACACGTTCTCGCATTTCTTGCAGCCACCGCAATTTCCGCCTCAGCGGCAGGCGCGCAGACAACGCCGGTCACCTACCCGGCTACACGGCAGGCCAGCCAGGTGGACGTCTACCACGGGACCACCATAGCGGATCCGTACCGCTGGCTCGAGGACACCGATTCGCCCGAGACCAGAGCGTGGATCGAAGCGCAGAACGCGCTCACGTTTGGCTGGCTCGCCACCATTCCCGAAAGACCGCGCATCGCCGCGCGGCTCACCGAGCTGTGGAACTACGCCAGGTACGGCGTCCCCTTCAAGGAAGGCGGCCGCTACTTCTGGTATGAGAACAGCGGGCTGCAGAACCAGAGCGTGCTGTACATGCAGCAGGGTCGCAACGGCAGGTCGCGCGTGCTGCTCGACCCGAACACTCTGTCAGCTGACGGTACGGTCGCGCTGAGCTCCACCACACCATCCGAAAACGGGCGCTTGCTCGCCTACGGCATCGCCCGGAGCGGGTCGGACTGGAACGAAGTCCGGGTGCGCGACGTGGATTCGGGGCGCGACCTGGCCGACACGTTACGCTGGGTGAAGTTCTCCGGCATCTCGTGGACCAGGGACAACCGCGGCTTCTTCTATTCGCGGTACGACGAGCCGACGAGCGGCAACGCGCTCCAGAGCGTGAACCGCTTCCACAAGATCTACTATCACCGCGTCGGCACGAAGCAGGCGGCGGACGAGCTGGTGTACGACCGGGCCGATCAGCCCGACTGGCTGCTCAACGGCGAGGTATCGGATGATGGCCAGTACCTCATCATCCACGTGAGCGAGGGCACCGACAGCCGGAACCGCCTCTACTTCAAGGATCTCGCTTCGCCGGGCAGGCCGCGGATCAATGCCCCCGTGGTTCGCCTCATAGACCGGCTCGAGGCGACGTACGCATTCGTAGGAAATAACGGAACCGAATTCGTTTTACGGACGAACAAGAGCGCGCCCCGCGAGCGGTTGATCGGGATAGACATCAACAATCCGCGAGAGGACGACTGGCGCACGTTGATTACCGAATCGAAAGACCCGTTGCAGAGCGCGGCTTTCGTGGGCGACCGTCTGGTCACGCGCTACCTCCAGGATGCGCGGGCGTCGATACGTTTTTACGTGCCGCCGGCGCAAGCGCTGCGCGGCGCGGGTCGTCCCGAGGGTCCGGGCGGAACACGACGGGGCGGAGTTTCCGGCACCATCTCCGGAGTGGCGCGCGGCGGCAGCTACCGGCTGGAGCGCGAGCTGGAGCTACCCGGTCCGGGCATGGTCAGCTTCAGCGGCGATCGGGGCGATCGTGAGATGTTCTACTCTTTTACCTCGTACCTGTACCCGACGACTGTCTTTCGCTACGACATCCGAACGGGCGTGAGCGCGACTTTCCGCGCCGCGCGAGTTGATTTCGATCCATCGCTGTACGAGACAAAGCAGGTGTTCTACCAAAGCAAAGACGGGACGCGCGTCCCCATGTTCATCACCGCGCGCAAAGGCATCCCGCTCGACGGCAACAACCCGACACTGCTGTACGGGTACGGCGGATTCAATATTTCGTCTACGCCGGGCTTCTCGATCGCGAACCTGCTCTGGCTCGAGATGGGCGGCATTTACGCGGTCGCGAACATTCGTGGCGGCGGCGAGTACGGCCGCGAATGGCACGACGCCGGCAAGCTCGCCAACAAACAGAACGTGTTCGACGATTTCATCGCAGCCGCCGAATATCTGCAGCGCGAGAAATACACCTCGCCGGCCAAGCTCGCGATTTCCGGTGGCTCGAATGGGGGCCTGCTCGTAGGCGCGGTGTTGAACCAGCGCCCCGAGCTGTTTGGTGCCGCGCTGCCCGCCGTGGGAGTGATGGACATGCTGCGCTTCCACAAGTTCACCATCGGCTGGGCGTGGACGTCCGATTACGGATCGCCGGACAAGCCGGATGAATTCCGCGTGCTGCACGCGTACTCTCCGCTCCACAACCTTCGCCGCGGCGCGCATTATCCGGCGACGATGGTCACCACCGCCGACCACGATGACCGCGTAGTTCCTGGCCACTCCTTCAAGTACGCGGCCGCGCTCCAAGCGGCGCAGGCCGGGCCAGCTCCGATTCTGATCCGGATCGAGACCAAGGCCGGCCACGGCGCCGGCAAGCCAACCGCGAAACAGATCGAAGAGGCCGCTGACCGGTTCGCGTTTCTCGTCAGATCGCTGGGCATGTCTCCCCGGCTTCAGTAACAGCGAGTGCCTGCTCTCGATTCGATTCTCGAAGCCGTCCGCGTCGCGACGCTCTTCGTCGTGGCGGTGTTCGCCGTCATCTGCGTCGTCGATTGGGCGGTGCGCACGAAGAGGATCAACGCGTTCAACCCGATCGCCCGCTACTTCCGCTCCACGATCGACCCGTTCATAGCCCCGATCGAGCGGCGCGTCGTGCGCGCCGGGGGATCGCCCTCGGTGGCTCCCTGGTGGGCGCTCGTCGCGGCCGTGGTCGGCGGCATACTGCTCCTCAGCCTTCTCGGTTTTATTCGCAACCAGATCCTGTTCGTATCGCTCTCGGCGAACGAAGGCGCGACCGGAATATTCCGGCTCATCGTCCTCTGGACGTTTGCGCTACTCCGGCTCGCGCTGCTCGTCAGGGTCATCAGCTCGTGGCTGCCGGTAAGCCCGCATTCGCCGTGGCTGCGATGGTCCTTCGTGCTGAGCGAGCCGATACTCCGTCCGCTGCGACAGATCGTCCCAACGCTCGGCCCCGTCGACATCACTCCCATCATCGCCTATTTCCTGCTGGGCTTGCTCGCCCGGGTTCTCGTCGGAGCACTCTAGACAGGAACCGGCTTGCCGCGCTGCGTGTATCCAGAACAAACTGCAGTAACCACGGCCACTGATTCGAAACCCGTTCGAGGGAAGGCTATGCGTCGAAGTGTTCTCGTCGGCTTGTTCGCGTGCGCATCGCTGCTCGCGAGCGCTGCTGATGCGCAACAGTTCACCCCCCAGGTCCGGCAGCCCTCGTTCCCCGCGGGGACGGGCCCGCGCGTCCTGATCGATGCCGGACACTTCAACGAAGGCCGCGTGGAGCTCGGGCCACTCGTCGATCTCCTGGGCAGAGACGGATTCCGCGTCTCGTTCAACGAATCCGCATGGACACCAGCCGCTCTCGCCCAAGCGGATCTGGTGATCATCACGAGCCCTCTCGCCGCATCGCGTGGGAGCATGCAGGCAGCGGGCGCCGACTACGCGTGGTCGGACCAGGCTAGGCGCGACGCATTCAGCACCGAAGAAGTTGTCGCCCTCACCGGGTGGATCCGTGGCGGCGGCAACCTGCTCCTCATCCTCGACGAGGCGCCGGTGCCCGCCGCGACGCGGACATTGTCCGAAGCGCTCGGCGTCGAAGTCAGGAACACGAGGACCTGGGATGCCGGCCAGAGACCGGCCGGTTACACGTACCCGGCTGACGATCTCAGCGGCAGCTACATCATGTTCACCCGCGAGCGCAAGACGATCGGCAAGCATCCGATCCTGGACGGCAGAAACAAGGACGAGAAGGTGGACCGCGTCGCGACGTACATCGGCAGCTCGCTGGTGGGGCCGTTCGACGGGACCGCGCTGCTCGCCCTTTCACCCGACGCGTTCGACTACTGGAAGGACGCGCCGGAGAGAGGCGCCGCCGAGCACCGCGTTCCGGCGGTCGGACGCGCGCAGGCCGTGGCGTTCAAGCTGGACCAGGGCCGCGTTGTGGTTGCGTCCGAGTCAGGTGCGTTCCAGGTGCCGGAAGGTGGCGCGGAAGATCCCGGCAACGCGCTCGGGAAGGGATTGGCGTTCAAGGGCGCCCACAATCAGCAGTTCGTGCTCAACACCGTACGCTGGCTGGGGCGAGTATTGCCCTAGAAGGCTGGGCCTAGGGCCGGGACACGCACGTCGGCTCCGGCTCCAGCAGGGCTTCGCGCGCGAGTGGCGTGACCTGAAGGAATTGCACGTTCGCCGGTTCGGTTGGCGCGAGCGTGATCGAGACCAGGAGATCTCCACTTCGACACCGCATGCGCCAGCGTCCCCGGAGCGCGTTCGTGGCCAGAAAGGGTCCTTCGTTGCGGCAGTCGTCGCCTGCGTCGAGACGAAGACGTTGGATCGCGGTCCGACGCCGGTCCTTCGACTCATCGAGATAGAGGTTCATCGCCGCGACGCTGTCCGCGAGACCGTCATTCCAGCGACTAACGAGTCGCGACACCTGGTCGCGTCTTTCAACGAGCACCGGAGCGGGTTGGGGTACGCGTGGCTGAAGTCCGCCCGTACGATGTAACGCTTCGAGCGCCTGAGCGGTCACGCCGCTCCAACCCGTGTACGTCAGGTTCCCCATCGCGACGATGCCTACGCCGTATTCCGGAAGCCACCGCATGAGCGAGCCGAAGCCGGGCAAGCCGCCGGAATGCGACACCGACGCGAGGAACTGGCATGTCTGCAATACACGCAGTCCGAAACCGTAACCGGCGGCGTTAAGAGAAACAGTGCCTGCGCTGTCGCTCGTCGCCGACGCTCCGATGTAGCGCGCCATCTGCTGCATTTCCCTTACAGAAGCACGCCGCACAGGCCCCGTCTCGGCGCCGTCGCGAGGAGGCCATGCGTCGAGCATGAAACCCACATATCGGCCGAGGTCGGAGATGGAGGTCAGCATCCCGCCCATC
>JBKJKB010000136.1:0-2625 GCA_046597675.1 Gemmatimonadaceae bacterium | reverse complement strand
ACAAGGCGCGGTCTCTCGAGTTCCTGCTGGGGAACGTTCATGCCGGCGATACCGTACTGACCATCGGCGGGGAGGGCTCCACGCATGTGCTCGCGACCGCCGCACACGCGCGCAAGCTCGGCGCGCATACCGTGGCCATGCGATGGAAGCACGACATGAACCCCGGAGCCGTGCGCGTCTCGGAGATCATCGCCGGATCCGCCACGGGAACGCTCTCAGGCAACGCGGTCTTTTCCATCGCGCGAGCGCTCGCGCACCGGTTCCGTCACCCGGTTCACTACGTGCCGCTCGGCGGCAGCACACCGTTGGGCGTGCTCGCGCAGGTCAACGCCGCGCTCGAGCTCGCGGAACAGATCGCCGCGGGCGAGCTCCCCGCGCCCGAGCGCGTGGTCTTGCCCCTTGGTAGCGGCGGCACGGCGGCGGGGCTGGCGCTGGGGTTCGCCATCGCAGGCCTCGAGACGGAGATCGTTGCAGCGCGCGTCGCGCCAAGGCTCGCTGCGAACGCGCGTCGGGTTGCCGGGCTGGTGAACGGCGCTCGAGCTTTGATTCACCGGCTTACCGGAGCGCGGGTGGCCCAAGTGCCGCGCGGGATGGTCCGGGTCGTGCACGACGTTTTCGGCGGAGCTTACGGACGCGTCCTTCCCCGCGCCGAGGATGCGGCCGCATTTCTGTTCGACACGCACGGCATCCGGCTCGATTCAACGTACAGCGCTAAGGCGTTCGTCGCCGCGCTCGCGCTCGCGCGCGAGCGTGACGGCCCCACTCTTTTCTGGTTGACTTTCGATGGGCGATGTCTCGACGCTGAATAACGGCCTTACCGTAGCCTATGACGAGGTAGGGTCGGGGAATCCGTTCGTGCTGCTCCACGGTTTTCCGCACAACAGATCGCTCTGGGCCCCGCAGACCAGCGCTCTCGTGGAGCACGGGCGATGCATCGCCCCCGATCTCCGCGGGTTCGGCGAGTCGGGGCGCGAGGGTCCCTATTCGATGGAGCAGTACGCGGAAGACGTCGTGTCTCTGCTTCGAAATCTCGGAATAGAACGGGCTGTGATCGGCGGTCTCTCGATGGGCGGCTACATCGCCCTGGCGCTGTGGCGCCTGAGGCCGCAGATGGTGCGCGCGCTAGTGCTGGCGGACACGCGTCCCGGGGCCGATTCTCCGGAGACGCGCGACAAGCGGATGGACCTGATGGCCGTCGCAAAAGCGGAGGGGCCCGCCGCAGTGGCGAACGCACAGATCGCAGGAATGGTCGGAGCCAGCACACGCGCGCAAAACCCCGCGCTCGTCGAGGGGCTGCATCAGATGCTGGCCGCCGCGCCGGTCGAAGGGATCGTCGGCGCGCTGCAGGCCATGATGAACCGGCCGGATTCCACCCACCTCCTGCCGACGATCGACGTTCCCACGCTGATCATCGTGGGCGAGGAGGACTCGCTGACTCCGGTGAAGGAATCCCGCGCGATGCACGCGGCTATACCCGGGAGCAGGCTCGAGATCATTCCCGGCGCCGGGCACGTAAGCAATCTCGAGAAGCCGGCTGCATTCAATCACGTTCTCAGCGAATTCCTCAGCGCGCTGAACTACGCCTGAGCGCTCGTAAGACGAGCAACCGGTATCCCGCTACGCGCGCTAAGACGCTCGCTCCGGGGACACCGGTCGCCTCGTCTTATCTGGCCCCTACCCGAAGGCGGTGAAGCGTGCTGGCGGGGTGTCCTCGACAGCGCCGTCTTAGCGAGCGCAGTTTGCGAGCGTAGGCGCGGTCGAGGATACCACGCCAGCACGCGACCCGCGCACCGTCGCAGCCCAGACCCGGACGCGCGGCCAAGCTGCTAGCGCGCCGGCCGGCCGGGCGGAGTGTCGCTCTTGAAGACGTCGCGATTGATCTGGATGAATTGCTTCATGTTCGCGGGCACGTCTTCTTCAGGAAAGATTGCGGTGACCGGGCACTCCGGCTCGCACGCTCCGCAGTCGATGCACTCGTCCGGATGGATGAACAGCTGATCCGGACCCTCATAAATGCAGTCGACCGGACAGACGTCGACGCACGCTCTGTCTTTGGTGTCCTTGCAGGCTTCCGTGATTATGTAGGGCATTCGTGGGTTGGCGCGTGAGGACGTGCGCAAAACGAATAATAGACGAAGCGACCGAACCACTCAACGCTCGACGTAATCCCGTCGCGAAGATTCACTCGTGCAGCTCCGGGTTGAGCCGGTAGAGCGTCACAGTCCGGCCGATCACCTGGACGACCTCCGACCGGGTGCGCTCGGACAGCGCCTCGGCGGCCTCTTTCGCCTTGAGGTCGGTGCCCTTCCCGATCTTCACCTTCACCAGCTCGCGAGTTCGGAGCACGTCCTGCAGCGAAGCGATGAGAGCGTCGTTTATTCCCTGCCCGCCGATATGGACGGCGGCATCCAGGTGATGGGCTTCGGCACGCAGTGTTGCCCGATTTTTTCCCTTCATCGCGCTGAGCTCCGGCAGAGTCTCTCGTATGATAGCGACCTCACAATGCGCGGTCGCGCCCAGCAAGCTGAAAGTGCGGACGAATGTCGACCGGCGGACCGTTCCACCAGTCGCGCTTGCGGGAATCGACCCGCAGCGCCTGAAAATGCAGATGGGGAAAGTCGCGCG
>JBKJKB010000056.1:0-9113 GCA_046597675.1 Gemmatimonadaceae bacterium | reverse complement strand
TTCCGGGTCGTTTCATCGTCACCCTTCGGGACGGGGCCAGCCCCGCATCCGTCGCTCGCGACCACGGCGTCTCGCCGGACTTCGTCTACACGGCGGCGTTGAATGGGTTTGCCGGCTCCATGTCTGACGCAGCGCGCAGCGGCCTCCTTCGTGACGCTCGTGTCTCGCGTGTCGAGCCCGACGGAATTGCCCGCGCTTCGACCACCCAGTCCGGCGCGACGTGGGGTATCGATCGAATCGACCAGCGTAACCTGCCCCTCAGCGGCACGTTCACCTATACCAACACGGGCACCGGCGTCACCGCGTACATCATCGATACCGGAATCGACTACGGCCATGCCGAGTTCGGCGGCCGCGCGACGTTCGGTTATGATGCCTTCGGCGGCAACGGAGATGATTGCAACGGGCACGGAACGCACGTCGCCGGCACGACCGGCGGTACCACCTACGGCGTCGCGAAAGCTGTGGCGTTCAAGGCGGTTCGAGTGCTCGATTGCGGCGGCTCCGGAACGTGGAGCGGCGTGATCGCCGGCATGGACTGGGTGACCGCGAACCGCGTGCTCCCGGCCGTGGCCAACATGTCGCTGGGCGGCGGCGCGAACACGTCGGTGGACGACGCGACCAAGCGCATGATCGCCTCGGGCGTCGCTACGGCGGTCGCGGCAGGCAACGGTAACCAGGGCGGCATCGCTCAGGACGCTTGCAAGTACTCTCCCGCGCGCGTGCCGGAGGCGATGACGATCGGCGCGACGACCAAGACCGACGCGAAGACCTCGTGGTCGAACTACGGCAACTGCGTAGACTGGTTCGCCCCGGGCTCGGGAATCACCTCCGCCTGGATTGGCAGCGGCAGCACCGAGACGAACACGATCAGCGGCACGTCGATGGCCTCGCCGCACACGGCGGGCGTTGCCGTGCTGTATCTGCAGTCCAACCCCGGCGCGAGCGCGGAGGCCGTGCGTAATGCGTTGTACAACAACACCACGAAGTCGATCGTGACCAGCTCGAAGACGGCGAACAACCACCTGCTCTTCACGAGCTACTAGGGAGAGCTTTTCGGGAAAACCAGAGGCTCGCTCGAAAGGGCGAGCCTCTTTTTTTACGCTGCGTGAGCTTGACAATTTTCAGGGTCAGAGTAGGACGCGATCAGGCGCGACGTGCTCTGGAACGGCTGCGCGCGAAGCGACGCTCTTCGCGTACCCTCGCGGCGATCTGATTCCGGCGGTCAGCTAGGCCGAGGTACGCAGCTCGAGCTTTTTCGCGAGCTCGCTCGGGTAGGGGGCGGCGTAGATGTCTTCGCGCGTCCAAGGAAGCCCGGATCTTCCATCTTCGTGCGGCTTGGACAGCAGCGTCTGGATGATGTTGAGCTTGGCCGAGTGGAAACGGTGGGCTCCCGCGGACATGTACAGCCGCCATATCCGGTAAGTGCGCTCACCGACAAGCTCGATCGCGGCTTCGCGATTGTTCTCCAGCTCACGGATCCAGTGACGGAGCGTCAGCGTGTAGTGCTCGCGCAGGCTCTCGACGTCGCGCACCTCCAGCCCGCTCTGCTCGGCGCTGGCGATCACGTGGGCCGCCGGGACCAGCCGCGCATCCGGGAAGACATACCGCTGAATGAATTCGCCGCGTTTCCATAATTTCGCGGCGAGCCGCGTGGCGATCGTTTCCCCGCGCGCCTGGTCCACGCTCACCTCGCAGTGATTCAGGAACACTCCCCCGGGGCGCAACAGCGAGTGCGCCCGGGCGAAGTACGCCGGCTGCTCGTCCGCGGGCACGTGCTCCGTCACGCCGACTGAAGTGATCTTGTCGAAGGTTTCCGACGTCGGCAGGTCACGGTAATCGCGTACTTCGACGCGGCACTTGCCGCTCAGCCCCTCCAGGCGGATGCGTTCTCTCCCCCAAGCCGCTTGCGATTCACTGAGCGTGATTCCCAGAGCTTCGACGCCATAGTTCTTCGCGGCATAGCGCACGAGGCCTCCCCAGCCGCACCCTATGTCCAGCAGACGCTCGCCTCGCTTGAGCCGAAGCTTCCGGCAGATGTGCTCGAGCTTGTCGAGCTGCGCCGACTCGATGTTTTCGTCACCGGTTCTGAAGTACGCGCACGTGTACAACATCATCGGGTCCAGCCACAGAGCATAGAACTCGTTGCTCACTCCGTAGTGGAACTCGATGGCCTGCGCGTCGCCGCGCCGCCGCCTTGGTGTGAGCGAATCCGACACGCGCTGGAACCGGGTTTTCGGCACCTCCGGGTGATCGTCTGCGGGCAGAACGAGAATCCTTTGTGCCAGCTGCGCGAGCGCCCGCGGGTCGCGAATCCGCCGGCCCACGGCGTCGCCAAGGCCGACCGCGGATTCCAGATCTCCTTCGACATCGATGTCGCCGGATATATACGCGTCGACGATCGAGAGCTCGTTCGGCGGGAGGAGCATTCGCCGCAGGGCACCGCGACGCGCAACGACCAGCGTGAACCTGGCCTCATCCCCGCGCCCCGAGAGATCCTTCGCTCCGTCCCAGTAGCGAACGTCGAAGGTCTGCTCCGAAGGCGGACCAAAAAGCGCGCGCACTACTTCGCGTGTTGCTGCGAGGCCGGCGTCCGCGTCTTGCTGCATCATCGGCATGGGATTGTGAGAAGCATAAAACGAACCGTCGCGAGGCTTTTTCGGCGGAGCTCGCCGCGTATAAAGTGGTGTTCTGCTTGACCTTCAGCCGTTCGGAAGCTTTTGTTTACCGCCATGTCCCAACGTTTTGGCAGCGACGTGATGCCCATGGTCGGTCGAGCCGCGGACCTGTCGGCACTGAGCGCGATTCTGACGGCGGCCGCGGACGGCGCCGGCAGCACGCTGTTCCTCACCGGGGAAGGGGGCGTGGGCAAGACGCGGTTGGTGGAGGCTGTCGCCACCCGGGCCGCGAAGATGGGGTTCACCGTGGCGGTCGGGCGCGCGTACCCGGTCGAGACCGGCGTCCCCTATGCGGCGTTCGCTGACGCGCTGGTCCCCGTACTGCGAGCGATGGAGCCGGCACAGCTGACCGTGCTGTCGCGCGGGGGAGCCGCCGAGCTGCGGCATCTCTTCCCGAGCCTCGGTCCCGATGGCGACGCCGCGCGAGCGAATACCGGGGCCGATCCCTCGGAGCTAAAGGCACGGCTGCTCTGGAACTTCAGTCAGTTCCTGATTCGCTTCGCGGCCAAGCAGCCGGTGTTGCTGGTGTTGGAGAACCTCCAGTGGGCGGACGCATCGTCGCTCGAGCTGCTTCATTTTCTCGCGCGGCAGCCGCGTGAGGGCTCGCGAGTCGCCTTGATCGGGACGTACAACGAATCCGAGCGCGACGCGAACGAGGTCCTGCGGACTACCGAACAATCGCTCGTTCGGATCGGCGCGATTACCGTGCGCCACCTGGATGCGCTGAAGGAGCCGCAGATCACGGAGCTGCTGCAGGAGAGGTTCGGCGTACCGCCGGTCCAGACGGCGCACTTTGCCAGCCTTCTATTTGACTGGACGCGCGGCAATCCGTTCTTCATCGAAGAGACGCTCAAGTCACTGATCGATCGAGAGCGCCTGGTCGAGCGGGACGGACGATGGAGCGGGTGGGACACGGAATCCCTCGATCTCCCCGCCACTGTCCGTGAGGTGCTGGGCGCGAGACTCGACCGGCTTTCACCGAACGCGAAGACCATCGGGAACCTCGCGGCCGTGATCGGCACGCGCGCGGGATACGAGGTGTTGCGATCGGTGAGCGGCCTTGCCGACGCGGACCTGGTGAACGCGCTGGACGAGCTGCGATCCGCGCGCGTCCTCGATGAGGCCGCGCGCGACGAGGGACTGGCGTACGATTTCGCGCACCCGATGTTGCGCGAAGTGCTATACACGGGGTTGGGCGGCGCGCGCACGCGTCTCCTCCACGCGCAGGTCGCACGGTCGCTCGAAACGCTGTACGGATCGACGGCCGCGCTGCACGCCAACGAGCTGGCGTTTCATTACGCGCGCGCGATGTCGCCCGACCTCGCTCCGAAAGCGGTCAAATACCTGACTGCGGCGGGTCGCACGGCGCTGGAGAAATACGCCAACCGCGAGGCGGCGGACTATCTTGCCGCCGCGCTGGAACACCAGGACCGGCAAGGCGGGGAAGACTCCACTGGCGAGCTCGTGACCATGCTCGCCCGTGCGCGGCAGAGACTGGGTCAGTACGACGGCGCGATGGATCTTTGGTCGCGCGCGCTGGCGGACGCGGAGAAGCGCGGCGATCGCGCGCTCGTGGCTTCCGTGCGGCATCGCATGGGCCTCGCGTGCTATTGGACCGGGCGCTTGCCGGAAGCGCTCGAGCATTATGCGTCGGCGCTGACCGCCGCGACGGAGATCGCCGATCCCGCGATGATCGTTCGTATTCGCCTCGGTCGGAGCATTTGCGCGCAGGACGTGGGAAGGTTCGATGACGCTGCGGCCGACGTGAATGCCGCGTTGGCCGAGGCCGAGAAGGTCGGCAACCCCGCGCTGACCGCGCGGGTGCATCGCGCGCTGCTTCTGCTGCACGCATGGAGCGGCGACGTTGGGCGCGCGCGGGAGCACGGGCGCAAAGCCGTTACGCTCGCCGAAGAGAGTGGCCAGAAGGTGCTGGCGTGGTCGGCGCACTGGGGGATGGCGATGCTCGCCGGACTCGACAGCGACGCCCCGGGCGTAGTGGAGCATATCTCCGCGGCATCGAGGATCGCGGACGAACTGCGGTCTCCGCTGCTTCCGTTATGGACCGCCGAGCTGTCCGTGCAGTACGCGTCGGGCGTGGGAAACTGGGAAACCGGAATCGCCACCGGCGAGCGGGCGATCGCCGTGGCGCGCGCGCTGGCGCAGAGGACGCTCCTCCCGCGCCTGCTCGTATGGACGGGCACGATCCATCTCTGGCGCGGCGACCATGCGCGCGCTCTCGAAATGTTCGAGGAGGCGTGGAAGATGTCGGGCGCGGCGCGCGGAGCGGACAGGGCCGTGGACGTTCCCTCGGTCGTTCCGGCGCATCTCGGAATGGCTGCGTACCACCTTGCAACCCGGAATTACGCCGATGCCGTGAAGGTGGGTGAGGCCGGGCTCGCGATCGCGGATCGCGCGGGCCACGTGGTGTGGGCGGTGCAGTGGCTGTTGCCGTTGATCACCGAAGCGGCACTGTACAACGCCGATTTCCCGACTGCCGAAAAGCACAGCGCCCGCCTGCGCAGCGAATCGAAGCGGCTGCATCACCGCCTGGCCGCCGCGTACGCGCAGGCGAGCGAAGGCCTGTTGACGCTGCTGCGCGACCGCGATCCAGCGACGGCAGCGAAGTCGCTCGAGGGCGCCGCCGCGCAATTGGAAGCGCTGCAGTATCCGCACTTCGGGGCGAGGATGCGCAGGCAGCTCGCGCGGGCTCTGTCCGAAGCCGGTGATCGCGAGCAGGCCGCGCGCGAGCTGCGGCGCGCGCACGATCTCTTCGCTCGCCTCGGCGCCGCCGCCGAGCTGGATGCGACGCGCGAGCAGTTGCGTACGCTGGGATTTCGTCCGCCCGCGAGGACCCTTGGCGAGGGCGCAGCGGGACTCACCGCCCGTGAGATGGAGATCGCCCGCATGGTTGCGGCTCGCAAAGCGAACAAGGAGATCGGCGCCGCCCTCAAGATCTCGGCGCGGACGGTGAGCACGCACCTGTCGAATATTTTCTCCAAACTCAGCGTCGAATCGCGCGGAGAGCTTGCCGACTACGTTCGCGAGAAAGGACTGCTATAGGGCCGCCATCAGGCGGTTTTCTCGGCCGTGGAGTCGGGGCTCTGAGATAAGTATTTCGCCAGAGCCAGCGCGTGCTGCTGGCGGTCTGCCGCGATCCGGTCCGAGAGCCTCGCCAGTGCAGGGTCGATCGCCCGCGCGCTGATCAGCCCGAACACCGCGCCGTCCCGCGCAGCGTCGTCCAGCAGGTGCACGATTCGCGCGCCGGCGTCCTCGGCCCGCTTGAGCGCTCCCTCGGGCGCGGCCCGTCTGTGCTGGTCGAGTTCGGGCTCCGCGATTGCGGGCAAATACTCTGCGGCGTCCAGATACGATCTGAGAGCATGGAAGTGCTTCCAGCTGTCGTGGAGCTCGCGGGCAAGGAGCGCTGAAGCCACGGAGTCCGCAGCCAGCGCAGCCAGCAGGTGGCTCAGGCCGACCGTTCGACGCGCAGCTCTCAGCGCGGCCCGGCGGACCATCATCAGCACCTCGGCGTCCCTCCTGGCAGCGGCGAGATCGATGGTGCCCCAGTCGATCTCTGACGCGATGCACCAGCTCGTTTGCGATCTCGTGTCCGCGCCTGCCGACTTCTCCATGCTGTCTCCCGTGTCTGATGATCGAGCCGGGAGTATCGCTGACGCAAAGCACCGGGGGAATGCGCCGTGCTACGTAGGCGGAGAGCTGGAATTACGTATATCCGCCGCTCGCCGGAGACGATCGCCACCTAGTACGATTTCGATCCGTGCATACGTCATCACGCGTATCGGTTTCAATCGGCCGTAATCGCACTCTTCCCGCCAGACGATGTCGAACGAATACCTATTCACTGGAGGAGCCATGCGGGCATTTGCGAAACTAGCGGCCATCGCGCTGCTGGGGTTGGTGGGGGCATGCGGTGGCGATGGCGGCGGGATCAACGATCCCCTGCAGGACGCCGCAGGGACGTACACGCTCAAGACATTTAACGGCGCCCCACCGCCGATCGTGGTCTTCGAGACCACCGGATACAAGCTCGAGGTCACCTCGGCCAACTATGTCCTGACGGCGTCCGGGACTTTCACCAACAGCGCCACGTTCAGGGAGACGGAAAATGGCGTTGCCACCACGTCGACCGAGACTCTGACAGGGACGTACGTCCTGGCCGGGACGAGCATCACCTTCACGGACACCGACGGCGAAGTGCTCACGGGAGTGCTCTCGGGAAACAATCTTCAGTTCAGTGAAGATGGCATGACAGCGGTCTTTTCCCGATAGTCTGATCACCGCCGATGGCTTGGCGCGAGTAGTGCGACAGATCGAGCGCGGCGAAATTCACTGAGGAGTTTCGCCGCGCTCACCCCACCCGGAAACCTGCCGCGGGTCTACAGGAAATGATGCTGCTCAAACAATCGCCCTGGAACAACAGCACCGCGCGGAGGTAGCATCGTTGATGCGCGCGATACGACGGACATCCGCTATGCTCGTCGCGCTTCTTGTGACGGGTGTTGCGCGCATCGGCTCCACTCAGGTCGTCACGCCTGCTCCCGCCGATTCATCGGCCAGCCTCGCGGCGTTGATAGCCGAAGCTTCGCGGGTGAATGCGCGCGTGCCCGAACGCCTGCGGGCCTATCGTGCGCGGCTGGAAACCGAGATGTCGCTGGTGATCGTCGATTCGGGCGGCAGGGAGCGAACCGCCCAGCTCGAGCAGGTTGCGAGCGACGTTCGCTGGCAGACGCCCGACCGGTACGACCAGCGCGTGATCGGATATCGCAACCAGTCCATCGGCCCGACCTTCTCGCTGATGAGCATCTTCGGCGGCTGGACTACGCCGACGTTGTATGGCAACCGGCTCCGGCTCGGCGTCACGTCGGCCACGGCGTCCAACCGCACGTTCAATGAGGATGGCGCGAGCCTGGCGATCCATCCGCTCGCGCCGAATCGTGACACGTACTACGTGTTCGAGGGCGGCGACACCGCGGTCACTCTCCATTCGAACCAGCGGCGCATTCCGATCGCGCGCGTGAAAGTGACGCCACGTCCCGGTGCGCCCGGCGACGCTGTGCTGCTGTCCGGCGAGATGTACATAGATGTCGAACGAAAGCAGGTGGTGCGAATTCGAGGGCGGCTGGTGGAGGTGCGCGACGGCAAGGTGACGATCAAGTCGGGCAGCCGGATTCCGGGAGTGAGCGGGGCGTCTTTTGTCGAGCTGGTGAACGTGGAAGTGGAAGGAGACTACTGGCTGCCCGCGTACCAGCGCACGGAGCTTCAGGCTCGCATCGGCCCGTTCGGCGGGATGCGCAGCATCGTCCGGATCGTCTCGAGATTCAGCGACTACCAGCCCAACGATTCCTCCTGGGCCGGACCGGAAGCGCCACCGGGAGTTCGTCATCACCTCACGTTCGCGTCGTCAGCGTCCCAGCAGCGCTTCAACGCGTGGACGCGGCCGATCGGCGCCGCCAGCACCGACGTATATCACACCGAGTTCGATGACGTCGCGCCTACCGAGTGGGCGACCGCCGGGCGTGCTACCGGCGTTCGGTTCAGTCCGCGATCGCTCGGCGAAGTGTTCCGCTTCAATCGAGTGGAAGGACTGTTCACGGGGATCGCGCTCGCAAAGGATTTCCGGGATGCCGCGCCCGGGCTGTCTGTCCGCGGCTCGGTGGGATGGGCGTGGTCCGAGCGCACCGCGCGCGGGATGCTCGGCGCGCAACGCACGCGCGGCGGAACGACCGCCGGCGTCCGGCTCGAGCGCGCGCTCGCGCACACCAATGACTTTCAGCCGCCGCTGTCATGGGGCGCCACCATGTCGGCGCTGCTTGGCAGCACGGATGATTACGACTATCTCGACCGGCGCAGCGCTACGCTGTTCGTCAGCCAGGCGCTCGGGTTGAAGCGGCGATCCGTCCTGCGAATCGAGGCGGGGCCCGGCTCGGATCAAGCGGTGCGGCAAAACATTTCGCGCGGCATCTTTGTCGCCGACGGCGAAGGGTTCATCGCCAATCGCGGAATCAGAGAGGGAGACTACGTCAGGACGGTCGCCTCTCTCGAGCTGAATCCGGACATCAGCGGGCTGTTCGTGGACCGGGGCGTCGGCGGCAGAATCGCATACGAGAGGGCCGACGGCGAGGTCAGGTGGCAGCGTGTTGAAGTTGGCGGTGCAGCGCGCCGCGAGATCGGGCCCTTTCAACTGTATGCCCGCGCCGACGCCGGCATGCTTATCGGCGATCCCGTGCCGCAGGCGATGTTCGAGATCGGCCGGAGCGAAGGACTCAGATCGTACGGGTACAAGGAGTTCGCCGGCGACCGCGCGGCGCTCGGACGCGCGGTTGTTGGCTACACGTTCCCGTTCCTTCGCGCGCCGATCCGCTTGCCCGGACGGTTGATCCTCCCGGGCCTCGCCCCGGGTTTGGCTGCGGGAATTCA
>JBKJKB010000023.1:0-3947 GCA_046597675.1 Gemmatimonadaceae bacterium | reverse complement strand
GGCGAGGGCACACGATTTCCGTTGTCTGGCTCGAGCACGATCGCGCCGGATCCGGCGGTCATGGCGCGCTCCGCGCGGACACGCGGCCGGAGAGAATCCCGACGCGAAGTTGCGCCTGGGCGTTCGCTGCCTGGCCCGACGAAAGCAGCCCATCGGTGAGCTTCATGCAGCGCCGAAGCCGATCTACCTCTCGGCCGAGACGGCGATTCTCGTCTTCGGTCTCGTTGACGAGCTGACGAAAGATTTCTTTCTCGGCGGCCTCGCTTGAGAACAACGCAGAGATCGTTCGGTGCCCTCGCCCGTGCACATACCCGAGGCCGTACAGCGCCATCACCACGACGATTCCTGCGGCGGGCCAGACCCAAGGCGACCAAACGCTCAGCGCCATGCTGGTACCCCGCGGAACGATGCGTTGATCAGCTCGCGGCAGACGACGAACAGGTCCGGCCTGAGCCGCAAAACGGTGAGGTCAGGTGTGACGCTCAAGCACACGCCTCGGTCGAATCCCTGAACCCTCAAGGCACGGTTCAGGCACGCTTTTCGGGTTACATTTCCCGGTGTCGTTGGGGGGTCACAGTCGGATTTCCACGCCGCGCGCAGGGGGAGAAACGGGAAAACCCTGCGAAACCAAACCTTTTGGTTGATAAGCGGTCGTCGGTTCAATCCCGACCTGTGGCTCTTTTGCTGGTTCGTAACCCATGACCGTATAACGACATAGAACGAGGGTCTTGAACGCCCCTCCAAACGAACCTCTGTAGGCACGTTTTGGGCACTGCTTCGGGTGTCGTTCCGGATCAGAAATAGCGACATGAATCGGCTCATTTCCCCTCCTCTATGAGTGCCGCGGCCGCAGCGATCCGCTTGGGACCGCGCTTGTCGTAACGCTTCAGCATCTTGGGATCGGTGTCCCCGACATACTCGAGCCCGAGCATCCGGTCGCCGCTCCGCTCGCCCACATCGCCGACCACCATCCGCCGGAATCCATGCGCAGCCCGGTAGGGTTTGTGCCCGACTCCGGAGCTGCGCTCGGCCGTCATTAGCTGGTAGTGGAACGAGGTGTAGCTGAACGGCTGCTCGTGCTTCCTCGCCGCAGGGAGGATCCAGTCGGACTGAACCCCGAGCTTCTCGCGCCAGATCCGCGCAGTAATGAGAGCCGACAGCACCGCAAAGGTGATAGGGTGATCGAGCTCCTTGCCCTGCTTCTGAAATGCCGCCGGCCACAAGAGCCGGCCGCCCTCGAAATCGACGTCGGACCATCTCAGGTGCAGGACGGCGTTGGCGCGCTGACCCTCGTGGCCGGCTAGCATGAGGGCGACCCATGGCCGCCATCCATGCGTCTTCGTGGGATCGAACTGCCGGAGCAGCTTGTCGAACTCCTCCAGCGTGTACTCCTCCGGCTCGAGCACCTCCGCGTCCTTCGGCTGCTTCCAGCGGAAGAGCGCGAGGTCGTTCGTGGTGAGGAGCTTCCGGCTCTGGCCCCAGTTGTAGACGATGCGGGCGACGGCGATCACGTTCCGGATCTGGTTCATCGCCATTCCGGTCTTGCGGGCTGCGGTCCTGAACTTGTCGACGTGATGCAGTGTGGTGTCGTCTACAAACGCGTCGGGGGTGTGAAACTCCTCCCACTTCTTCCAGCGCGCCGCGTAATTGATTTTGGTTCGCGGGCGTAGTTCGTCCCAGGCCGGCGACGCGAGGTAAGCCTGCCAGAGCTGTCGTAAGGTGAGCCGCGTCCGTTCCGCCTTCCGGGCGCTCTGGCGCGCGCGCTCCCCGTGATACGCCTGGGCCCACACAGCGGCCTCCGTCCGCCCCTCGGCGCTGTTCGTGAAGAACTTGCGCCGGGGAATGCCCTGCCCGTCGCGGTAATGCACTATCACGCGATCGCGCTTGGCATCAACGAGCGCCCTAACCTCGTCGCCGCGGCGGCCGAACCGGGCCAGCGTCTTTCGCTTGGTCACGCCGCAACGTCCTCGCCGTCGCGCGCCTGGCGCTCGGCATCCGCGCGTACGGCGTCCACGTCAACATGGCGCGGGATGATGACCCGCCGGTACTGCCGCTCGTGCAGCTTGTCGGGATGGTGCCGGGCGAGCCCCTCGCGCTCCCACATGGGGAAGCGCGTCCTGAGCCAGGCGACGGACTTGTTGCTCCGGAGCTGCGCGTCGCGCTCCGAGATGAACTCCATCCAGTCTCGCGCGGCCATGGAGACCCGCGCGCAGATCCGCTCGATGATGTCGGCCTCGTGCGTGTGCCGGTTGCGGCGCAGCACGGCCGCGTCCTCCCGTTCGTCAGCCAGGACCTGCTCGAGAGTTTCTGCCATCAGCGCGGCACCGACCGATTGAAGTCCGCCTGGTAACGCTCACGGTACCAGCGGATCCAGTGGCGCTCTCTGCCCTCAACGACGTCTCGCTCGCATCGCTCGAGCAAGACCATCGCTGGCCGGCGGCCAGCTGCAAGCACCGAAGCCACCCACGCTGACACGACGTCTGTCCCGCTCGTACAATGTCCGCGATACCGGCTAACCGGATCGCACGTGCGGCCCACGTACCGGACGAGCTGGGCATCCGCAGGGTCGACCAGCGCGTAGATGACCTCGCTGGGAGTAATCGTGTCGCACAGGACCGCTGCCTTATCCAGCGGGATCGGCATGTGGTCCAACCGAGTCGGGAGCGGCTCCCGGTGAGCTGCCTCACGCTCAGCTGCAATGGCACGGCGGATCTCTCTCGCCTCCGAGCGCAGCCTGTCCAGTTCGGGGCGCTCTTGTCGGACATGCCCCCGGAGCGCCGCCAACGCTTCCCGCATCTTGATGACCGCCCGGCGCGCATGCTTCCGAGACAGCCTGTCCTTAAGCTTCTCGACTTCGCGGAGCCGCTCGAGCAGGAGGTCAGCGAGCTTCTGCAGCTGATGTTCGTGCCGGACGGCCAAGGTGCGGGCATCGTTCCGAATCTCGTCGATGATCTTCCGCTCGATCGCGATCGGCCGGTCGGTGAGGAGCCACCACAACCTCTGCGCCGTACCCGATTGGAGCAGTGCTTTCTCGGCCGCGTTGATGACGAGGGCATCTACGGCCAGTGTCTCGATGAACCGGTCGTCTTCGGACATTTCCCAGCCGCGCCGGCGCGGGAGGAAGACGGCGTACACGGTGCTGCAGCGCTGACACCGCCCGTAAATCCGGGGGTGAATGCTGGTCGTCGCATACGACCAAGCCTCGACGTCGCAGTGCTCGCCGGGCCGACCGCGTGAGCACTGCGCCCCGGGCACCATTTCTTCGGGTTGGGTGAGACGCTCGGTGGTATCCATTCTGGACATTACGCGAGCCCCGGGGGGAAGAGCAGCTCGGTGGCCACGACATCGGTGCGCGACCTGTCTTCGATCAAGCCGAGCGTGCGGAGCTTGCTAAGGTTGTTGCTGTAGGAACCGGTGTCGGCCTGCACACCGATCGTGTCGGCGATCTCCTGCCGGCTGACCGCCTCCGGACAGGCAGCGATGATGACCCCGATCATTCGGGCCTGTGTGCCGGAGAGCTTGCCTGACCACGCGCGGTGCAGCTCCTCGAGGCTCACCGGCGCGTTCACGGGCCCGGCGACGGCGTGGCCGGCGTCCGTCAGCCGGAGCTTGCCATCGGCAACGTCCTCGATCAGCCCGGCCGTCCGGAGCGCGCTCAAGTTGTTGCTGTACGACCCGGTCGTGTGCGAGATCGCGCAGTAACCGGCAACGGCCGCGCGCGACGACTCGTCCTGCCCGAGCGCGGCGAATGCGGCGAGGGCGGAGAGAATCCGCCGCTGCGTTCCTGAGAGCGCGACGTCGCCCGAGTACTCCGGCGCCGGGCGCCGCGGCACAGCTGCAGCGGGTCGCTGCCCATTCGTACGAATGGGCGCCAGGGGCGCGGAGACCTGCGATCGCGACGCTGGACATCGTCTTCATCGAGGGGTCCGGCGCGCCGGCGTCGCAGG
>JBKJKB010000315.1:0-3422 GCA_046597675.1 Gemmatimonadaceae bacterium | reverse complement strand
TGGAGTTCGTGAGTTACCGCTGCGAGCCGTGAGAAGCCAGATCGTAACTCATCTACTCTTCACTCACGAACTCGCGACCCAGAGCTTGCATCCCGTTTGGAATATTCCCGGAGCCGGTACTACTCAAGGAGCTGGCGCCCGCAACGATCTGGCCCTTACCAACGCCCGCTCCCGCTCAATGCGTGGCAACACCTGCTCCCAGAACGCGTTTTGCTCGTTGAGAAACCGTGCGATGAGCGGCTGGTCGAGGTCGATTTCGCCGTCGAAGACAAAGATGGCGCTCTGCGTCTCCCGCTGCTTGAGACGCTGCTCGCCGAAGCCTGAGCTCAGCGCGATGATGTCCACGGGACGGAAGTCCCGCCCGGTGCTCGTGATGATGAGGTCCATGGGACTGAACCGGATGTCGGGCTCCACGCCGTAGAACGACACGAGCCAGAGCGACAGCTGGCGTGCGCCGAATCTCTGCGACAGCTCGCCGACCCGCCGCGATGCGCTCTGTTGCAGGTCACGGAGCGCTCGGTAGGAATCCGGCGTGAGCAGACGGATCAACCCTTCCTCGAGCGGAAGCAGGCGCACAACCAATCCGGGCGGTTGCAGGCGAATCGCGATCTCGTCCTGGCGCAGGGTGCCGTACCCGGGCGGAACCAGATCCATTCCAGTCGTGTCGCTCACCGCGGAAGTGGATTGAGTGCTGCCTCCCGTCGTCTGCGCCGGGGCGCACGACAGGGCGACTAACAGCGTCGATATCCAGTGCGACTTACCGAGTCTCATCGGCACTCACGGGTTCGCTGAGCAGCTGGTCGATCGCGGATGCAACCTCGTCTCGTCCTTCTCCGGTCGTCGCGCTGAACGGAATCACCTCCGCACCCTCGAACCCGAGCTGTCTCTCGATCGCGGCAATTCGCTCGGCGGCGGCGCGCTTGGTGAACTTGTCTACCTTCGTTGCCACGAAGATCGCAGGAACGCCGGTTTCCGCAAGGAACCCCAGCATCGTCCGGTCCTCCGGCGACAGGTCACGCCTGCTGTCATAGATCTGAACAATCCCGCGGATCTGCCGCGTCCCCCGCAGGTAGCTCTCGATCAGCGGCTCCCACTCGGCTCGCTGCGTCTTGGAAACCCGCGCGTAGCCGTAGCCGGGGAGGTCAGTGAATACGAACGCGCCGTTGACCAGAAAAAAGTTGATCTCGCGCGTGCGGCCTGGGGTTCTGCTCACCCGGGCAAACGCCTTCCTGCGAACGAGCGCGTTGAGCAGTGAGGACTTTCCTACGTTCGACCGCCCGGCGAATGCGACTTCGGGGATCGTTATCTCGGGCCGCCACCCCCCGGCGCTGGCCAGCCCGCCGAGGAACTCGATGCTTCTGATTACGAGTGGATCGGCTCGCTCCGAGCTCAACTCAGTGAGCCGTCGGCTGCTCGTAGCCCGCCGGCGGCTTGGCGAACGCGGCCGGCTGGTCGAGAGCCGGCGGGATCGCGGCTACCCCGGCTCCGCCGCGGAGCGCGATGGCGAGGACTTCATCCATCGTCTTCACAGGGTGAAAGCGAACGGTGCGCAGCACTTCTTCCGGCAGCTCGTCCAGGTCGCGAAGGTTGCCGTGCGGAATTATCACTTCCCGCACCTTGTTCCGGTGCGCCGCGACGGCTTTTTCCTTGAGTCCCCCTATGGGAAGTACGCGGCCGCGGAGAGTGATCTCCCCCGTCATCGCCACGTCGCCGCGCACGGGGATCTGCGCGAGCGCGCTGATCACCGCGGTAGCGATCGCGATTCCCGCCGACGGCCCGTCCTTGGGCGTAGCGCCCGCGGGAAGGTGCACGTGGATGTCACGCGTGCGGTAGAAGTCCGGGCGGATCGCGAGCGCGTCCACGCGCGAGCGCGTGTAGCTGAGCGCCGCTGAGGCCGATTCTTTCATCACGTCGCCGAGCGTGCCGGTGAGCTGCAGCTTGCCGCGACCGGGGACCGCGCTGACTTCGACTTCGAGGAGCTCGCCACCGCTCTGCGTGTAAGCGAGCCCGGCCGCAACGCCGATCTTGTCCTCGAGCGAGACATCGTCGGCATCGTGCGGCTGGGTGCCGAGCAATCCCTTGATGTCCGAGACGCGCACGACGCGATCGGGGATCGAGCCCGGGTTCTCCGCGATGCGGCGCGCCAGCTTCCGCCCGACGCGCCCGATGCGGCGCTCGAACTCACGCACCCCCGCCTCGCGCGTGTAGTTGCGCATTATCTCGGGCAGCACGTCAGGCTCCCAGGTTACCTCGGCGGGGTCAAGCCCGTTCGTCTGCAGCTGGCGCGGCACCAGGAACTGGCGCGCGATTGCGAGCTTCTCGTGATCCAGATAGCCGGCCAGCCGAATGATCTCCATCCTGTCACGCAGCGGATCCGGGATGCCCTGCAGCGAATTTGCGGTGGTCACGAACAGCACCTGCGAGAGATCGTAGTCGACCTCCAGGTAATGGTCGTTGAACGCCTTGTTCTGCTCGGGATCGAGAACTTCCAGCAGCGCCGCCGCAGGATCGCCGCGGAAATCGGCTCCCAGCTTGTCGATCTCATCCAGCAGGATGACCGGATTCACGACTTCGGCGCGCCGCATGGCCTGGATGATTCGGCCGGGCATGGATCCGATGTAGGTGCGCCGGTGACCGCGGATTTCCGCTTCGTCGCGGATTCCGCCGAGCGACATGCGGATGAACTTGCGGCCGAGCGCGCGCGCGATGGACTTGCCGAGCGAAGTCTTGCCTACGCCCGGCGGCCCGACGAGACAGAGGATCGGGCCCTCGATGCGACCGACGAGCGACAGCACCGCGATGAAATCAATGATCCGGTCCTTGACCTCGTCCAGCCCGTAGTGGTCCGCGTCGAGCGTCTGGCGAGCGTGGGCGACATCGAGCACGTCGTCGGTGCGCTCGTTCCACGGGAGGCTGACGATCCAGTCCACGAAATTGCGGGCGACCGTATACTCTGGCGACATGGGCGACATGCGCCGGAGCTTGCGCAGCTCGCGGGTGGCGCGGGTCTGCACCGCGTCGGGCAGCGCTTTCCCTTTCATCTGGGCTTCGAGATCCGAGAAATCGTCGGACTCGTCTTCGCCGAGCTCGCGATGGATCGCGCGCAGCTGCTCCTGGAGGTAGAACTCGCGCTGGTTCTGCACCATGGCGCCGCGCACGTCATCGTCGATCTTGCGCTCGAGGTTCAGCAGCTCGGTCTCGCTCGAGAGAATGTCCCCGAGCCTGTCGAAGACGTCGGGCAGCGACGGGATCTCGAGAATCTGCTGACGGACCTCGTGCTTGAGCGACACGTGCGCGGCGATGCCGAAGGCCTGGCGCTGCTCCGAGTCGTCGCCATGGTGCAGGCCGCCGACTCGGAGCAGCGCCAGGCCTTCGGCATCGCCGCGCACGTGTCGCTCAAGCAAGAGGTCCGTCAGCAGATT
>JBKJKB010000186.1:0-5163 GCA_046597675.1 Gemmatimonadaceae bacterium | reverse complement strand
CACGCGCTGGGTGCCGCAGGAGCCGGGCGAGGCGGCGCGGCCACGACTGGCTCCTGCGGCACCCAGCGCGTGCGCCGCTCCAGCAGCGGATGCGCCGAATTACTCGGGACCACGACGATCGCGCCCTGGTCGGCCAGCCTCTGCGCGATCGTCTCCTCCGTCGCGCGCGCGGTCGCAAAGCCGCGGTCGAACAGATCCCCTTGCCGCTCGGCGTGCGCGACGACCGCCTCGACGCGCAGCGAGATACCCGTGACCGAATCGCCCAGCCGGATCTTCTCCAACTCCGCGCGCACCAGCCGCATCCACGCCTTCTGGCTCGACGTCGCGCGCGCCGGACGCAGCCGGTGCTCCGCGGTGGACCTGTTGGCCAGCGAGAACGCGAGCACCATCTCGCGCGCGCCCTCGCCCCGCTCGGTGAGCGCGGTGCAGACGTTGCCCATGAGCGAATTGATCACGAACAGCAGCCGCTCCGGATCCCTGAGCGTGTACTCCACCCACTCGAACGACGCGCTCGGCAAATTGCGTGGCATCTCCGCGAACAGACGCCGCTTGTCGTCCGCGCGCGAGAGATGCCAGAGCCTGCTCCCTTCGCTGCCGAACCGCACTTCTATGGATTGGTGGTCGACCGCGGCGAGATCACCGCACGTCTCGATCCCCACCGCAAGCAGCATCGCGAACAGTTTGTCCGACGGATCCAATAATTCGACCGGCAGCGGCGCGATGAACTCCGCGTCGTTGCCGGCGCTGACAACCGTGACTCTTGGCACGGGTTGCGGCCGTGGCACCGGCTTGGTCCTGGCGGCAAGCTCGGCAGCGACCGGAGTTGCAGCCACGCCCCCACGCCCGGCACGCAGGCCGTTATCTGTAAGGCAGTCGATCAAGGACTCCGCGATCTCGCGCGCCGGCAGACTCCGCGCGTCCGCCCAGATCACCCCGCGCGTACCGAGCGCGAGACGCGGAACGATTTCCAGCAGCGGAGGCGCAAGCTGCGATAACTTCTCGACCGACGCACTCGGCACTGCAACACACACTACACTCACACCATGACTACCCGTTTCAAGATCTGCTGCATGCAAAACGTCGAAGAAGCGCGACTCGCCGTAGACCACGGCGCCTCCGCCCTCGGCTTCGTCACCGCGATGCCGAGCGGGTTCGGCCCGATCAGCGATGACCGGATCGCGCGGATCGTCGCCACTGTCCCGCTAACCATCGCGACTTTCCTGTTGACCTGCGCGACAGAAGCGCGAGTGATCATGAACCAGCAGCGCCGCAGCGGCGCCAATACGCTCCAGCTCGTGGACGAGGTGAGTCCAGGCACGTACGCCGTGCTGCGTGACGCGCTCCCGGACGTGTCCATCGTGCAGGTCATCCACGTCGAAGGAGAGAAATCAATTCGCGACGCGGCCGCGGTCGCGCCGCATGTGGACGCGATCCTGCTCGACTCAGGAAATCCGTCGCTCGAGATCAAGGAACTCGGCGGCACCGGGCGCGTGCACGACTGGGCGATCAGCCGCCGGATTCGAGAAGAAGTGGAGGTCCCGGTCTTTCTGGCCGGCGGCCTGCGCGCCGAGAATATCGGCGAAGCCATCGCGAGCGTGCGGCCGTTCGGGGTGGACGTATGCACGGGACTGCGCACCGAAGGCGCGCTGGATCCCGTAAAGCTCGAGCGTTTCGTCACCGCTGTGCGAGCTGCCGCGTAGTTTGTTTTCTGGATCCCGGCAGAACTCCGCGACGGTCCACTACTCCGGGATCGAGCGCGCAGCGAAGCGCGTGCTGCGACACCGGGAGCACCAGCTCCGTCTTCGCGCTCCAGCCCAGCGAGTGCGCGTGCACGAGAATGCGCGCGCGACGAACCTGGGCCGGCTCGCCGAACGGATTCGGCTCCCAGTCGTAGCCGCGCGGCAGGATGCTCGACGTGAGTCGCAGGCTCGCCATCGCGGCATGCGGAGTTAGCGCCACGAAAGCCCCGCCGCCTTCGCGCGCGGCGCGGGAGAGTCGCACGGTCTCCGTAGCATCCAGCTCCACACCGGAAAGCACGACCAGCGCGAACCCGCCGCAGCGCAGCAGCTCTTCGGCGCCGCGCAAAGCCGTCGTCCTCGACTTAGGCCTGACGAGCAGCGGCCCTTCCTTCCAGTAAGGACCTGATATGCACCCCATCCCGTCTATCCAGGCCGCGCGCTCGCCACTAGCCACTGATTTTTGAGCGGCGGCGGTCAGGATCGCCGTCGCTCCTCCTTTGGGAAGCCAGACTGTGAGCCGGGCGCGAGGGAGTCCCCCGCCGGGCAGGATCTTATCGAGCCCCGGGATCCCGGTGGCCACAGGATCCGCGGTCCGATGGGTGAGCGGAGTGGCATCGGGGAACCGGCACTCCAGGAGCTCGCGAAGGGCGAGGAGCGCGGACATACCCTCAGCATAATCCGAATAAATACCGAAGACAAGAGGGCAACCGCTAACTGCCACATAGAACGGCCAAGCTGATAGCTGCCAGCTGGGAGCTACCGGCTACGAGCTGAAAGACAGGGGCTCGCGGGCTGGCAGCTTTTGGCTGGCAGCTATCAGCTTGGCTGTTCTATGTGGCAGTAGAAGGAAGCATGCCCCTCCCGTTTCCCGAAATCCGCGTTCATGTTACGGGAAAAGAACTGATCATTACAAGGCCGGGCTAACCAGCCCAGCCGATTTTCTGTAGCTGGGAGGCATGATCGTCATATGAGGGAATATCGAAGCGGCGACATACGAAACATCGCGGTCGTAGGACACGGAGCGAGCGGGAAGACCACTTTGGTCGACGCGCTCGCTTTCGTTTCGGGAGCCAGCAAGCGGCACGGATCGGTGCGCGACGGCTCCGCGCTGACGGACTTCTCGCCCGAAGAAGTCGAGCGCGGCTTTTCCATCTCCCTCGGCTGCGCCTATGCCGAATGGATGGACACGAAGATCAACCTGCTCGACACGCCGGGCTATCTCGACTTCCAGAGCGACGCCATCGCGGGAATCGCGGCTGCCGACGGAGCGCTCCTGGTAGTGAGCGGCGCATCCGGAGTCGAGGTTGGCACCGAGCGGATGTTCCGCGAGGCGATCCGCCGCCGGGATCCGGTGCTGGTCGTCGTGTCCATGATGGACAAGGAGCACGCGTCCTTCGAGTCCGTGTGGGAAGAGATCAAGAAGCGGCTCGACTCGCGCGTAATTCCCGTGGAGGTGCCGATCGGAGAAGGAGCCAACTTTCACGGCATCCTCAACCTGTTCGACAAGAAGGCGCATCTGTTCAAGAAGGGGACGAAGACCGGCGAGTACACCGAGGTCGACGTCCCCGACGAGCATCGCGCGCTATTCGACCAATACTATGACCAGCTGATAGAGACGATCGCCGCGACGGACGACACACTGCTCGAGCGTTATCTCAACGGTGACGAGATCTCTCGCGCCGACGCACTCAACGCGATGAAGGAAGGAATGAAGCGCGGCGAGCTGTTCCCGCTCTTCTGTTGCTCGTCCGAGCTGACGTACGGGACCCAGGCGCTGCTCACGAAGATCGTCGAGCTGATGCCGTCGGCGTACGAGATGGAAGAGCTGCACGCGTTCGTCGGCGCGGAGGGCGACAAGACGGTGGAGATCCACGCCAACGACGACGCGCCATTCACCGCGCTCGTGTTCAAGACGACGTCCGAGCCGCACGTCGGCGACGTGCTGTACTTCCGCACGTTCTCCGGGACGCTGCGCAACGGACAGGATGTGTACAACGCCACGCGAGACGGCGCCGAGAAGATGTCGCACGTGGCCGTCGCACAGGGGCGTGAGCGTATCGAGGTGCCGATTCTCCATCCCGGAGACATCGGCTGCGTCACGAAGCTCAAGAACACGCACACCAACGACACTCTCTCGACGCGCGAGCACCCGGTGCGTCTGCCGCAGATCGAGTTCCCCCATCCGCGTGTCTCATTCGCGGTGCATGCGACCGCGCGCGCCGAAGAGGAGAAGCTGCAGCAGGCGCTGCACCGGATGCACGACGAGGACCCCTCCTTTGAGACGCACTACAACTCCGAGACGCACGAGACGATCGTGTCCGGCCTCGGCGAACGGCATCTCGAGGTCAGTCTCGCCAGGCTGAAACGGAAGTACGGCGTCGGCGCCGAGCTGACCAAGCCGAAGATCGCGTATCGTGAGACGATCGTCGCGAAGGCGGACGGTCAGGGCCGCCACAAGAAACAGAGCGGCGGACACGGACAGTTCGGCGATTGCTGGATCCGCATGTCGCCGGCGCCGCGCGGTCGCGGCTACAACTTCGTCAACTCCGTCGTCGGCGGATCGATTCCCTCCAAGTACGTTCCGGCGGTGGACAGGGGAATCCAGGAAGCGTCGGTGCGCGGAGTGCTCGCCGGCTATCCGATGGTGGACTTCGAGGTCGAGGTATACGACGGCTCGTATCACTCCGTGGATTCGAGTGAGCAGTCGTTCAAGATGGCGGGCATTCAGGCTTTCAACTCCGTGGCGTCCAAGTGCAAGCCGGTGCTGCTCGAGCCGCTGGACGAGGTGGAGATCACGACTCCCGACGAATACATGGGCGATGTCCTGGGCGCGATCTCCGCGCGCCGCGGTCACATACTCGGGACCGAGGCCTCGACGGACGGCGCTCTCATCCGCGCGGTCGTGCCACAGGGGGAACTGCACGGCTTCGCGACCGAAGTTCAATCGATGACTCACGGGTACGGCGGCTTCAGGCAGCGCTTTCATGGTTACGAGCAGATGCCGAGCGAGGCCACGCGCAGCGTGATCGAGGAAGCCAGGGCCAACGGCGCACACACGAAGGTCCACGCGCACGCTTAGCATGGTCTCGTCCGGCGAGTCGGGGGGAAGCATCCTCCTCGGTGCGATGACTTACGGCCTGCTCGCGGACGCAACCGTGATCGTCCATCTGACGTTCGTTGCATTCGTGGTGCTGGGCGGGCTGCTGGTGTTGCGGTGGCCGAGGATCATGTGGGTGCATCTGCCGGCCGCCGCGTGGGGCGTGATCATCGAGCTTCAGGGCTGGACCTGCCCGCTCACACCGCTGGAGAATTATTTCCGGCGCCGGGACGGAGAAAGTGGTTACAGCGGCGGCTTCATCGAGCGGTACCTCGAGCCCGTGATCTACCCGCCGGGGCTTTCCGAGCCGACGCAGCTCGGGCTGGC
>JBKJKB010000123.1:0-9880 GCA_046597675.1 Gemmatimonadaceae bacterium | reverse complement strand
GGGTTCAGATGTCGGTTGGACGCAGACATCAGGTCCTGATTCCTGCCAATACCTTCCGGCCTGGAATGTGTGTGTACGTGAGAGCGTACTACGGGTTCGAATCCCACCATCCGTAGGAGAAGGCCGCTCTACGCCGCCACGTCAGGCCCGGACGAACACCCTCCCGGCATTTTCGCGAGCGGAGAGCGCCACGAGCGTTCGATCAAATGCTATCGCGCCAAAGCCGACGACCATTCCGGCGACGACATCTATCCGGTAGTGGTAACGCAGCGCGACCACCGAAACGAAAATTGACAGTACCAAAGGGAGAAACAGCAGCCGCTGCCGGAGGCTGAGCGCGCCCAGCGCGATTACGCTGGCTGCGATATGGGCGCTCGGGAACGACCCGCCGTAAAGCATCCCGTAACGCTGGTTGAAAAGCGCGAGCGCGCCGAAGGGGCCGGGTCCCAACAGCGCTTCCTGGGCGGGGGCGTCAGCGAACCGCGGGCCGAGCACGGGAAACAGGACGAACACCGTGAAGCACAGCGCCCACGCGAAGGATATGCGCCGTACCAGCGTTTCCAACCCGCCCGCGCCCGCGTCCCCGCGGAATACAAGAATTGCCGCGACGACTACGAACGGGACGTAGCTCATGTACGCGGCGGACAGCAGCTCTCCAGCGCCCGCCGGAACATCGGGGAAAACCTGCTGCAATACCCGTTCAGTACCGGCCAGGCTGGGATCGCGCCAATTGATCCCGCTTCGCAAAAGGATCAGTCCGCATTCCTTGTAGAACAGAAAGAAAAACAGCAGTGGAGAAGCGTGTCCGAAAAAGCGCGTCGTCGGCCCCGCCGCTTGCCGCATTACCGGCAGCACAAAGAGTAAGAACGCTGCAACGCCAAGATTGACCGCTAAAGCAGCGGCTCCGACCGCCAATCCGTTCGCGTTGATGACTGCGGCGGCGACGGCCACTCCGAAACTCGCGGTTAACCGCTCGGTCGCTGACGAGCGCTCTGGAAAAGGGAATCGCGGCATCACTTCGCCAGGAAAGTCCGGCCGCAAAAGCGGCAGGTCAAACAGGCGTCTCCGCGATGGCGGCTGCGAGTCGCTCGAGCATGTCACGATTCGTCCTGCGGTCTTTCACCGCGACGCGCACCGTTCGTTCATCGAAGCACGATCCCATGTTCGCGACATCGCGGATGAAGAGTCCCCGTGCGCGACATGCGGCAACCAACTTGGCGGCGTTTGGCTGGCGGGGCGGCAAGTGGCAGAGTAGAAAATTGGCGCAGCCGGGCACGACGTCCCAGCCGAGCGCCTCCAGTCCGGCCGCGAGCTGTTCGCGAAGCACATGGGTCTCCGCCCAACGGCCTTCGTAGTACGACTTGTTTCGCAGCGCTTCACACGCCGCCATCTGGGCTGGTAGGCTGACAGCCCATGGGGGTGAGATAGGCCGCAGCTCGTCCAGCATGTGAGCCGGGCCGCACAAGTATGCGCATCGGGCACCGGACAACGCGTAAACCTTCGACATGGATTTGCAGATGACCACATTCTGCGATGCTGCGGCAAATGGTTCCAGAGAGCAGGACGGCCCCGCGTATTCGACGTAAGTCTCATCGATCCAGAATCTGGTTGACCGGGGCGCGTGCGTCAGGATTGCCTCGAGCGAGTCCCGCCCGACATGGCGCCCCGTAGGACTGTTTGGGTTTACCAGCACGACCCAGTCGTACCGATCACGGATCCGGCCGGCCAGCTCGTCGAGATCCACCTCGTAATTCCGTCCACGCGGAAGATCGAGTCTGTGGACGGTGCAGCCGATGACATGCTTCAAAACGTGCGCGTACTCGCCATACATGGGGTCGAGGATGAGCACGCGCGAGCTTGCGTCGAGCCAATGGCGAAGGCCGAGGAAGATCAAGTCCGATGAGCCGGCTCCCGGAAGAATATTGGAACTATCAACACCTCTCTCGCGGGCCAGCACTCGCTGCAATCCTTCGCACTGGGTTGGAGGCGATGTCCGCAACAGCCACGGCAGATGTTTTCGCATCCCGTCCAGTACCGCCGGCGCAGGGTCGAACCACGCGTCCAACACGTCGGCGTTGATTATCTCTTCTTTCGCATCTAGCCGGTCGAGCTCGTCACCGATGGCGTCAAAGAAGGCCCCGCCGTGGTAGCACGATCCGGGGCGCCTGAAGCTGACACCCCGCACGCGCCAGTCCACCTGCCGCTCGAGTCCCGCCAGCGTGGTCCCGTGATCCGCATGGTCGCCGCCGGTCTTCATCGTCATCAGCTCATAGGTCACCCGTCCTGACTGGACCCGGCGGTCGAGCGAATGCAGCCCGGCTCGCTTGTACATCTGCACCATCTCGAGGCGCCCTATACACACTATCGAACTTCCGCCGACCGACTCGACATAACGAAAGGCCGCGTACATGAGCAGCGGCGCGGCGCGGCTGCCCCGCCATTGTGGACTCACCGTTAGCAGGCGGATCTCGTACAGCCCGTCGTCGAAAACGATCGGCACGTCTTCGCGGGCGAAGTACTTGTCTATGGAGTACCCGGCCTCACTCGGCGGCGTGATGGCAATGAACCCCGCAATCTCCCCACCGATTTTCGCGACGATATATGCATTCACCGCATCGAGATGATCGCTCAGGACATGCGCACCGTTCTGCGGGTGCTGGCCGAGCTCGGCGGCGTAGATCTCATGGCGAAGCGCGTAGATTCGCTTCCGATCTCGCGCGTCTGCGATGCTAACGGAAATTCGCCCGTGGTTGCTGGGACGCTGCCCACGCCCGCGAGCCAGGGGAGGGAACCTCTCCTCTCGCTCTTTGCATCTGGCAACGTCCAGCGCCGGACCTTGTCCTGAGTGAGTCATGCACTCATGGTACGACGCGACAATATCGTCGGGCATACGTCAGATGACGTACACGAGCGCAATCGCTCGTCCCCGATCGCCGAGCCCGCATCGGCCGTCAGCACCTTGATCGCGACTGCGGTCGTGCTTCAGGTCGCGCGCCGCGAGGACGGTCGCCATCCCGCCACGGCCGAGCTTTCCCTCGACTTCATAGCTGTCGGCCAGCGCGGACGCCAGCCGACCGTGCTCCTAAATCTCCGGCGATCTTATGGTGTGATCGCAGGCCACGACCTGCCAGCCTTCCCAGAGCTGTTTAATTTCCGAACGGCGCCGGCGGCGCCCCTGGACCAACGGCGATGCTCCGAAGCGGCGTGGGATGACCGATCGGCCCGACGATAGTCGCGACTCCGCTTCGCATGTTGATGGTAAATAAGCGGGACGGACCCCCGGGCGCCGTACTCGGCGTCAGACTGGCGTACGCGACATCGGTGTCCCCCGCGATGTCGTAGCCCACATCATCCGTGGTGTTGAAGTTGAGAGACCCTACCGTCGCCAACAACCCTCCATTGGGGAGGTCGAGTTCAACAAGAACGTCGAGCGCCGCGTCGATCGCGTAAAGCTCGGTAGCAGCCGGTGCCGGATTGTTGCTGAGCGTGTACGCCGTTCCAACGATGCTCGGGTTCGCGCCGAAATTGCGATCTCCGGTTATGTAGGCAAGCGGCGCGTCGACTAACACCGCCGGAGGCGTGGAAGTCTGGTTGATTCGAAGGTTCTGCTCGGTGTTCGAATGGACGCGAAACCGGTCCACCTGCGGGTTGAATCCGACACCGAACGCCGTGCCGTTGAGCGTTGCAGTAAGGGCTCCGCCGTTCGCGGCGGTGGCCGCGCCAGTCGCAACGTTGATCGTGTACAGCCTGCTAGCGCTGCTCACTCCGTACAGGACATCCGTCGCGGGCCGGAAATCGAGTCCGACAATGGTTTCACCGGCAGCGAGGCCCGTGATGCTGACTTGACTGGCGCGCGTGCCAGGGGTGAGCGCTCCAAACGCGATCAGATTATTAGACGCGTCTACGCCGTAAATGGTTCGACCCGCGCCGGCGGAACCGAATGGATCTGTCAACCCGTCGTCGTCACCGCACGCGAGTAACATCGTGAGGGCGAGAACGCCGACTCCGAACCTTGTGACTGACATGTATTTTCTCCGCTTCGCATTGAGGATGAGTGGGGTGCTGCGTAATCCTGACCTAAGGCAACGGCTGTGCCCCCAAAGGCAGACGTGCGGCGGATGTGAATTCTTTAGGGCGGAAATGCAGCAGATACGATCCCGCCGCCCCTGGAATGCAGCAGGTTCTTTTCGTGCGCCCGCGCCAGCATCCGGTGCTCTGCGAGCCTGCCGGCCACGGCGCATGACGGAATCGCGATCACCCACCGAGACTGATAGCATTCGGGTCCGCCTCCTGAAAGTGCTCCGCCTCGCGCAGGATGGCGTCGGCGGGGAGAAAGAGAACGCCGAGAGTCTACTGGCGAAGCTCCTGCGAAAGTACGGCATGACGCTGGCGGACCTCGAAGGCGATCGCGATCAGGGGCGAAGTCGCCTTTGGCTCCCCGCAGGCGATGCCGAGGAACGCGTCATCCTTGTGCAGCTCATAATCCGGCTTTTCGGCACTGAACGGAAACTTTGGCGCAAGGCTGGCGCTTTCGATGCAGGGGTGGACGTTTCCCATGCCGAGCACGCTGCGCTGGCGATAGCCTGGGAGGTGTATCGGGCAGCGTTCCCAGAGGCGAGGCAGGGTCTCGTCATGGGTTTCTGCTTCAAGCACGGTCCATACGCTCCCGAGGGTGGCGCTCCGGACATGTCGGACGAGGGGCGAGCGCGGGCAGCGCGCGCGCTTTCCATGGCGGGAATCCTTCCAGCCGTCGAGTCACCAGGAAGACGTTTGAGTTCGGGAGACGATGTTGGCGAAAAGAAATCCTGATCCGATCCTCGCGGTTATGCTTGATTTATGGCGCACAGACGGAGGTTGACTGCCGATGCCATACAGGACGTTCGCTGACGATCAGGGAAAAAGCTGGAAGGTCGTGGAAGTGCGTCCCTCCAGCGAGGAGCGCTCCTCGCTGGAGGGACGCACTTCCACGACCTTCCAGCTTTTTCCCTGATCGTCAGCGAACGTCCTGTATGGCATCGGCAGTCAACCTCCGTCTGTGCGCCATAAATCAAGCATAACCGCGAGGATCGGATCAGGATTTCTTTTCGCCAACATCGTCTCCCGAACTCAAACGTCTTCCTGGTGACTCGACGGCTGGAAGGATTCCCGCCATGGAAAGCGCGCGCGCTGCCCGCGCTCGCCCCTCGTCCGACATGTCCGGAGCGCCACCCTCGGGAGCGTATGGACCGTGCTTGAAGCAGAAACCCATGACGAGACCCTGCCTCGCCTCTGGGAACGCTGCCCGATACACCTCCCAGGCTATCGCCAGCGCAGCGTGCTCGGCATGGGAAACGTCCACCCCTGCATCGAAAGCGCCAGCCTTGCGCCAAAGTTTCCGTTCAGTGCCGAAAAGCCGGATTATGAGCTGCACAAGGATGACGCGTTCCTCGGCATCGCCTGCGGGGAGCCAAAGGCGACTTCGCCCCTGATCGCGATCGCCTTCGAGGTCCGCCAGCGTCATGCCGTACTTTCGCAGGAGCTTCGCCAGTAGACTCTCGGCGTTCTCTTTCTCCCCGCCGACGCCATCCTGCGCGAGGCGGAGCACTTTCAGGAGGCGGACCCGAATGCTATCAGTCTCGGTGGGTGATCGCGATTCCGTCATGCGCCGTGGCCGGCAGGCTCGCAGAGCACCGGATGCTGGCGCGGGCGCACGAAAAGAACCTGCTGCATTCCAGGGGCGGCGGGATCGTATCTGCTGCATTTCCGCCCTAAAGAATTCACATCCGCCGCACGTCTGCCTTTGGGGGCACAGCCGTTGCCTTAGGTCAGGATTACGCAGCACCCCACTCATCCTCAATGCGAAGCGGAGAAAATACATGTCAGTCACAAGGTTCGGAGTCGGCGTTCTCGCCCTCACGATGTTACTCGCGTGCGGTGACGACGACGGGTTGACAGATCCATTCGGTTCCGCCGGCGCGGGTCGAACCATTTACGGCGTAGACGCGTCTAATAATCTGATCGCGTTTGGAGCGCTCACCCCTGGCACGCGCGCCAGTCAAGTCAGCATCACGGGCCTCGCTGCCGGTGAAACCATTGTCGGACTCGATTTCCGGCCCGCGACGGATGTCCTGTACGGAGTGAGCAGCGCTAGCAGGCTGTACACGATCAACGTTGCGACTGGCGCGGCCACCGCCGCGAACGGCGGAGCCCTTACTGCAACGCTCAACGGCACGGCGTTCGGTGTCGGATTCAACCCGCAGGTGGACCGGTTTCGCGTCCATTCGAACACCGAGCAGAACCTTCGAATCAACCAGACTTCCACGCCTCCGGCGGTGTTAGTCGACGCGCCGCTTGCCTACATAACCGGAGATCGCAATTTCGGCGCGAACCCGAGCATCGTTGGAACGGCGTACACGCTCAGCAACAATCCGGCACCGGCTGCTACCGAGCTTTACGCGATCGACGCGGCGCTCGACGTTCTTGTTGAACTCGACCTCCCCAATGGAGGGTTGTTGGCGACGGTAGGGTCTCTCAACTTCAACACCACGGATGATGTGGGCTACGACATCGCGGGGGACACCGATGTCGCGTACGCCAGTCTGACGCCGAGTACGGCGCCCGGGGGTCCGTCCCGCTTATTTACCATCAACATGCGAAGCGGAGTCGCGACTATCGTCGGGCCGATCGGTCATCCCACGCCGCTTCGGAGCATCGCCGTTGGTCCAGGGGCGCCGCCGGCGCCGTTCGGAAATTAAACAGCTCTGGGAAGGCTGGCAGGTCGTGGCCTGCGATCACACCATAAGATCGCCGGAGATTTAGGAGCACGGTCGGCTGGCGTCCGCGCTGGCCGACAGCTATGAAGTCGAGGGAAAGCTCGGCCGTGGCGGGATGGCGACCGTCCTCGCGGCGCGCGACCTGAAGCACGACCGCAGTCGCGATCAAGGTGCTGACGGCCGATGCGGGCTCGGCGATCGGGGACGAGCGATTGCGCTCGTGTACGTCATCTGACGTATGCCCGACGATATTGTCGCGTCGTACCATGAGTGCATGACTCACTCAGGACAAGGTCCGGCGCTGGACGTTGCCAGATGCAAAGAGCGAGAGGAGAGGTTCCCTCCCCTGGCTCGCGGGCGTGGGCAGCGTCCCAGCAACCACGGGCGAATTTCCGTTAGCATCGCAGACGCGCGAGATCGGAAGCGAATCTACGCGCTTCGCCATGAGATCTACGCCGCCGAGCTCGGCCAGCACCCGCAGAACGGTGCGCATGTCCTGAGCGATCATCTCGATGCGGTGAATGCATATATCGTCGCGAAAATCGGTGGGGAGATTGCGGGGTTCATTGCCATCACGCCGCCGAGTGAGGCCGGGTACTCCATAGACAAGTACTTCGCCCGCGAAGACGTGCCGATCGTTTTCGACGACGGGCTGTACGAGATCCGCCTGCTAACGGTGAGTCCACAATGGCGGGGCAGCCGCGCCGCGCCGCTGCTCATGTACGCGGCCTTTCGTTATGTCGAGTCGGTCGGCGGAAGTTCGATAGTGTGTATAGGGCGCCTCGAGATGGTGCAGATGTACAAGCGAGCCGGGCTGCATTCGCTCGACCGCCGGGTCCAGTCAGGACGGGTGACCTATGAGCTGATGACGATGAAGACCGGCGGCGACCATGCGGATCACGGGACCACGCTGGCGGGACTCGAGCGGCAGGTGGACTGGCGCGTGCGGGGTGTCAGCTTCAGGCGCCCCGGATCGTGCTACCACGGCGGGGCCTTCTTTGACGCCATCGGTGACGAGCTCGACCGGCTAGATGCGAAAGAAGAGATAATCAACGCCGACGTGTTGGACGCGTGGTTCGACCCTGCGCCGGCGGTACTGGACGGGATGCGAAAACATCTGCCGTGGCTGTTGCGGACATCGCCTCCAACCCAGTGCGAAGGATTGCAGCGAGTGCTGGCCCGCGAGAGAGGTGTTGATAGTTCCAATATTCTTCCGGGAGCCGGCTCATCGGACTTGATCTTCCTCGGCCTTCGCCATTGGCTCGACGCAAGCTCGCGCGTGCTCATCCTCGACCCCATGTATGGCGAGTACGCGCACGTTTTGAAGCATGTCATCGGCTGCACCGTCCACAGACTCGATCTTCCGCGTGGACGGAATTACGAGGTGGATCTCGACGAGCTGGCCGGCCGGATCCGTGATCGGTACGACTGGGTCGTGCTGGTAAACCCAAACAGTCCTACGGGGCGCCATGTCGGGCGGGACTCGCTCGAGGCAATCCTGACGCACGCGCCCCGGTCAACCAGATTCTGGATCGATGAGACTTACGTCGAATACGCGGGGCCGTCCTGCTCTCTGGAACCATTTGCCGCAGCATCGCAGAATGTGGTCATCTGCAAATCCATGTCGAAGGTTTACGCGTTGTCCGGTGCCCGATGCGCATACTTGTGCGGCCCGGCTCACATGCTGGACGAGCTGCGGCCTATCTCACCCCCATGGGCTGTCAGCCTACCAGCCCAGATGGCGGCGTGTGAAGCGCTGCGAAACAAGTCGTACTACGAAGGCCGTTGGGCGGAGACCCATGTGCTTCGCGAACAGCTCGCGGCCGGACTGGAGGCGCTCGGCTGGGACGTCGTGCCCGGCTGCGCCAATTTTCTACTCTGCCACTTGCCGCCCCGCCAGCCAAACGCCGCCAAGTTGGTTGCCGCATGTCGCGCACGGGGACTCTTCATCCGCGATGTCGCGAACATGGGATCGTGCTTCGATGAACGAACGGTGCGCGTCGCGGTGAAAGACCGCAGGACGAATCGTGACATGCTCGAGCGACTCGCAGCCGCCATCGCGGAGACGCCTGTTTGACCTGCCGCTTTTGCGGCCGGACTTTCCTGGCGAAGTGATGCCGCGATTCCCTTTTCCAGAGCGCTCGTCAGCGACCGAGCGGTTAACCGCGAGTTTCGGAGTGGCCGTCGCCGCCGCAGTCATCAACGCGAACGGATTGGCGGTCGGAGCCGCTGCTTTAGCGGTCAATCTTGGCGTTGCAGCGTTCTTACTCTTTGTGCTGCCGGTAATGCGGCAAGCGGCGGGGCCGACGACGCGCTTTTTCGGACACGCTTCTCCACTGCTGTTTTTCTTTCTGTTCTACAAGGAATGCGGACTGATCCTTTTGCGAAGCGGGATCAATTGGCGCGATCCCAGCCTGGCCGGTACTGAACGGGTATTGCAGCAGGTTTTCCCCGATGTTCCGGCGGGCGCTGGAGAGCTGCTGTCCGCCGCGTACATGAGCTACGTCCCGTTCGTAGTCGTCGCGGCAATTCTTGTATTCCGCGGGGACGCGGGCGCGGGCGGGTTGGAAACGCTGGTACGGCGCATATCCTTCGCGTGGGCGCTGTGCTTCACGGTGTTCGTCCTGTTTCCCGTGCTCGGCCCGCGGTTCGCTGACGCCCCCGCCCAGGAAGCGCTGTTGGGACCCGGCCCCTTCGGCGCGCTCGCGCTTTTCAACCAGCGTTACGGGATGCTTTACGGCGGGTCGTTCCCGAGCGCCCATATCGCAGCCAGCGTAATCGCGCTGGGCGCGCTCAGCCTCCGGCAGCGGCTGCTGTTTCTCCCTTTGGTACTGTCAATTTTCGTTTCGGTGGTCGCGCTGCGTTACCACTACCGGATAGATGTCGTCGCCGGAATGGTCGTCGGCTTTGGCGCGATAGCATTTGATCGAACGCTCGTGGCGCTCTCCGCTCGCGAAAATGCCGGGAGGGTGTTCGTCCGGGCCTGACGTGGCGGCGTAGAGCGGCCTTCTCCTACGGATGGTGGGATTCGAACCCGTAGTACGCTCTCACGTACACACACATTCCAGGCCGGAAGGTATTGGCAGGAATCAGGACCTGATGTCTGCGTCCAACCGACATCTGAACCC
>JBKJKB010000060.1:0-3977 GCA_046597675.1 Gemmatimonadaceae bacterium | reverse complement strand
ACTCACTCTGCGCTTGTTGCAGCGTTTGCAGCAGCCACGCGTGCATTGCGGGACCGCCCGCCACGTACGCCCCAAAAGCCGGTGAAGCGGCCACGCCCTCCAGGTCGGTGACGAGACCGCCGGCTTCACGTATCAACAGGATTCCCGCCGCCACGTCCCACGGCGCGAGGCCGAGCTCCCAGAACGCGTCGAACCTGCCGCACGCCGTGTCGGCGAGGTCGAGCGCCGCCGAGCCGGCCCGGCGGACGCCGGCGGTGCTGCGCGTTACGAGTTCGAACTGCCGGAGGAACTGCGGCAGATGCTCGACTTGCTTGAAAGGGAAGCCAGTTCCGATCAACGCGCGCTGCGCCGCGGTCTCCGTCGATACCCGGATCGGCTCGCCATTCCTGGTCGCGCCGCCACCGGCCGTTGCGGCGAACAGCTCGCGAGTCTGTACGTTGAGAATGGCGCCGGCGAGCAGCTTCCCGTCGTACGCGGCGCCAATCGATACGGCGTAATGCGGAAAGCCGTGCAGGAAGTTGGTCGTGCCGTCGAGCGGATCGATGGTGAACGACAGTCCGCTGCCCGAGACTGCGTCGGGTGAAAATTCCTCGCCGATCACGATCGCACCGGGGAAATCCTTGTCGATTACCGACAGGATGTAGTGCTCGGCGTTCCTGTCCACTTCGCTGACGAAGTCTGCGGTGCCTTTGTGCTCCCAGACGAGCGTTTCGGAGGTCTCGGCGGCCTTGCGAACGATGTCACCGGCGCCGAGGGCCGCGGTTTCTACCGTGCGCGCGAGCCGGGCCAGCTCTTCTGCATCGAGGTTCACGGGCAAGGCGGGCCGCCTGGCGTTGAGCGTTGAGCGTTGGGGGGCGGGAAGCGTGGACGGTTCTGCGTGGTGCGTGCGAGTAAGCTAACGCCTAAATTCTCTCCCCAATGACACGGATCTTCAGCGGGATTCAGCCGTCGGGCGAGCTGCATGTCGGCAACTACCTTGGCGCCGTGAAGAACTGGGTCGCGTTGCAGCAGCGGTTCGAGTCCTTCTACTGCATCGTGGATTATCACGCGATCACCGTCGAGTACGAGCCGGCGGTTCTGCGCGAGCGAACGCGCGACATGGCGATCTCGATCCTCGCGTCCGGGGTCGATCCCGAACGCGCCGTGCTGTTCGTCCAGTCCTCGGTCCCCGAGCACACCGAGCTCGCGTGGATATTCAATACGATCACTCCGCTCGGCGAGCTCGAGCGGCAGACGCAGTTCAAGGACAAGTCGAGCAGGCAGGAGAGCATTCCCGTCGGTCTGCTCACGTATCCGGTGCTGCAGGCCGCCGACATCCTGCTGTACAAGGCGGATCTCGTCCCCGTGGGCGAAGACCAGCTCCAGCACCTCGAGCTGTCCCGCGAGATCGCGCGTAAGTGGAACGCGAGGTTCTCACCGGAGAAGCCGTTTTTCCCCGAGCCCAAGGCGGAGGTGACGCCGACCGCGCGCATCATGGGACTCGACGGTACTGCGAAAATGTCGAAGTCGCTCGGCAACACAGTCGGTCTTCTCGAGGAGCCCGCGGCGATCTGGGAAAAGCTGAGGCCCGCCGTGACCGATCCGGCGCGCGTGCGCCGCACCGATCCCGGCACGCCGGAGGTGTGCAACATCTACCACCTGCACAAGGCGTTCAGCCCCCCGGAGACGGTGAAGCACGTGGCAGTACAGTGCAGCACCGCGGGCTGGGGGTGCATCGACTGCAAGAAGGTCCTGTTCGAGTCGATGACGAAAGAGCTGAATCCGATTCGCGAGCGAGCTGCGGAGATTCGTGCGAAGCCTGGTGTGGTCGAGACCGTACTGCGCGACGGCGCGGAGCAGGCGCGCGCTGTGGCGAGGGAGACGATGCGCGAGGTGAAGGAGCGGATGGGCTTTGGCTCGTGAAGCTCTGGCACGGGAAGCAAAGGAGCTCATAGATCGTATTGCGGCGACGCCACGCGCGGCCGGAAGCGAGGACGAGGCGCGCGCCCGGGCAACCTGCGCGGAGCTGCTCAGGCGGAAAGGATTCACCGTCACGGAAGAGGAGTTCGTTTATTCCGCTTTTCCCGGGCGCTGGGCGGTGCCGTTGCTGGGCCTGCTGTCATTGTTCTGGTTCGTCGCCATAGGAGCGGCGCTGAATAGCCGGCGCGGAGAGGCAGTTGCCGCCGGCGTTCCATTTCTGGTTCTGTTACCCGCGCTCGTCTACATGGTGACACGCACGATCCCCGAATCCCGCCTGATGGGGCGCCGGGCGACGAACCTGGTCGCTATCCGCGGTGAGGCTCCGACCATCTGGCTGATGGCGCACCTCGATTCCAAATCCCAACCGGTACCGATGCTCGTTCGCATCGCGGCCATCATCGTGGTGTCGTCTGCGATGGTTTTGGCGATTGCCGGTGGGTTCACGGCGCGCGAATACCAGGTGGGAAAGCTGTTTTGGATACTCGTGTGTGTTTCCGGAGGCGCGGGATCGCTGGCAATGATTCTGTCGGGTGTCGGAAATCGCTCTCAGGGCGCCATCGACAACGCGAGTGGCGTGGCTGCAGCTCTGCTCACGGCGTCCGAGCTACCCTCGGGCGCGCCCGCGGGCGTGCTTCTGACCAGCGCGGAGGAGCTTAGGCTGCAGGGCGCGAGGGCCTGGGTGCGGGGCCATTCGACGCTTCCCGCCCGAGCAATAAACTTTGACGGCATCGACCACGTAGGGACTCTCACGTGCATGGCCAAGAGGGGGAGTCCACTGGCCGCTCGCTTGCGCACTTCTGCGGAGGATGTCGGGGTCCGGATGAGATTCCGCCGGGTATTACCGGGTATAATGGTCGACGCTCTGGCACTCGGCGCGGCCGGATGGGATGCAGTAACGATCAGCAAAGGTAATTTGTCGACGCTCGCTCGTATTCACACGCCCGGCGACAGCCCCCAGCGGCTGAATGGAACCGGCGTTGCAGAAGTGGTAGAGATGGTTACGAACTTCATAAAGAGAGAGGCCTGAGTGGCACTGCTACTGCTTGCGATAGTGCTCATCGCGTCGCTCATCATGATCCCGTTCGGGCTGCCGGGTTTGTGGGTGATGCTTGGCGCCGCGGTCATTTACAGCGCGACGGGTGGCGGCGCGTCGATCAGTACGGCTACTCTTATCCTGGTTGGTCTGCTGGCGGTCATCGCCGAGGTGATCGAGTACGTTCTGTCGGCCCGTTACGTGCGGATTTACGGCGGGTCCAGAAGGGGAGCCTGGGGCGCCATCATCGGTGGAACGATTGGCGCCATCATGGGCGTACCGATACCTATTATAGGTTCACTGATCGGGGCGTTTGCGGGGTCGTTCGCCGGCGCTCTCATCGCGGAACTGGGCGCCGGCGCGGGGAAGAAGGATGCGTCTCGCGCCGCGTTCGGCGCGCTCGTAGGCAGGGCTATAGCAGCGGCCATGAAGGTCGCCATCGGACTGGCAATTGCGGTATGGATCTTCTTCGCGGCATGGAGCTGACCAACATGGGAACTCTTTCGTCATGAGTGAGCAACCGGTTTCGTTCGGCACGGATGCCTCCGATGCAGCCGATGCCGGTGGCGAGTACATGTACTGCATCATCCGCCACGACCGCGTGCGCGGAGCTGAGACGCCGGCTTGAGCAGCGCAACGCGTGACGGCCTAGCCGTCGCGCAGAGCCACCAGCTCAGCGGGGAGCGGCTAGCCGAGCTTCTCTCCGTCATTTCGGAAGCCAACGAGTTCTCCACGGCCGCGGCCTTCCTGGTCGCGCAGTTCGCGGACATCGCGAGCGCCACGCGCGGCTGCGTGCTCACCATCGATCCGCGGCAGCAACAGATTCAAGCAGTCGCAGCCGTAGGGTTTGCAGCGGACGAGCAGCCCGTCATGTCGATCGCACTCGCGGATGAGCGGCACCCTCTCGTCGCCGCAACGCTCTGTCTCCGGCCGGTCTCCTGCAGCAGCTCCGATGTGGCGGAGTCCGGAATCCCGTTCCACAGAT
>JBKJKB010000011.1:0-4830 GCA_046597675.1 Gemmatimonadaceae bacterium | reverse complement strand
CGAAATGGTCTCTGACGATTCGGCCGCGATAATCACGCGGCTCGCAGGCTGGTGCGACAGCGGCGCTGCGAACCTGATCCTCACCACTGGCGGCACGGGCCTCAGCCCGACGGACGTTACGCCCGAAGCAACGCGCGTAGTCATCGAGCGCGAAGCGACCGGCATCGCCGAGCGGATCCGCGCGCTGTCATTGGAATCTTTCCCGCGCGCGGCGCTCTCTCGCGGTCTCGCGGGCGCGCGCAACAAAACTTTGATCGTGAATCTACCGGGCTCGCCGGGCGGTGTTCGCGACGCTCTGTCCGCGCTGGACCCGATCGTCGTCCACGCGTGCGACGTACTACGCGGCACCGCAGTTCACGCCCCGGGCGCGTGACCCCAATGCCTGGGCGGGCTGAGGGGAGCCGTGTCGCCCAAAGTCGCGTCTTAGCGCGCGTAGTGTGCGCGCGTAGCGACGACTGGGCGACATGGCTTCTCTCAGCTCGCCTGCCGCGATGAAGGTTCTCATCACGCTTGCGGACGTCGAAGCCGCGGTAAGACTGAACGCGCTGCTGGAGGAGAGCGGCGTCGATACCGCGCTCGTGTCACCGATGGACGACATGCCGCGGGAGATCGTGCGGGAGAAGCCCGATCTCATCGTGTTCACGGGCGGCCTCGCCGAGCCCATGAACCTGCACATAGCCAAGGAACAGCTGTGGAGCGGTGTCGCCGTAATCGGCCTCGCGGACATCGCCGATCGCAACCTCGAGAACCGGCTGCGCGCCGCCGGCTTCTCTGCCGTGTACACCAAGCCCATCTCTGCCGAAGAGCTGTTCGGGGTCGTGCGCCGACACCTCGACCGCGTCCGGCTCGCGAGCGACACAGGGCTGTACGGGGAGTCCGAGGCCATCCGCGAAGTGCTGGTCAAAGTCGAGCAGATCGCGCCCGTTACGAGCACCGTGCTGGTCGAGGGCGAGAGCGGGACGGGGAAGGAGCTTGTCGCGCGCGCCATCCACCGGCTCAGTCCGCGCCGGTCCAAGCCGTTCATCGCCGTGAACGTGAGCGCGCTGCCGGAGACGCTGCTCGAGAGCGAGCTGTTCGGGCACGAGAAGGGCGCCTTCACCGGCGCGGCGGAGCGCAGGATCGGTCGGTTCGAGCTGGCCAACACCGGCACGCTCTTCCTGGACGAGATCGGCGACATGCCGGTCGCCACGCAGGTGAAGCTCCTCCGCGTGCTCGAGGAGCGTGAGATCACCAGGCTCGGCGGCACCGTCACGATCCCGGTCAACGTGCGCGTCGTGAGCGCGACGAACCAGCCGCTGCGGCAGCGCGTGGAGGAGGGGCTGTTCCGGCCCGATCTGTACTACCGGCTCAACGTACTCAGCATCTACCTGCCCCCGTTGCGCGAGCGGCGGGAGGACATCGTGCTGCTCGTGAGGCGGTTCATCCGCGAGTTCTCCGAGCGGCATGATCGGCCGTTCCACGGCATCTCGGCAGACGCGATGCAATTGCTTGTCGAGTATCCGTGGCCGGGGAACGTGCGGGAGCTGCGCAACCTCATCGAGAGCATGGTGGTGCTGGCGCCCGGGCGCGAGATCGGTCCGCAGGACATTCCGCGGCAGATTCGCGATGGCGGGGTCGCGCGCTTTCTGCCAGTGCACGTTGGTCCAGTGCTGCGGGACACCGAGGCGGCGCACGGCCGCGAGCTCGAGTTCATCCTGCGGAGTCTGGTCGAGCTCAAGCTCCAGATGGAGGAGCTGCGCCGGCGGATGGACGACCAGGCCGCCGAGGGCCTGCGCGAGATCGCCGGCCCGGGGCGTTTCCATCAGATCGCGAGTGCCATCGAGCCGCAGGACCAGCCGCCGCCGCCCAACGCCGTGACGATCCAGCCGGGGATGACCATGGCCGAGATCGAGCGGGCGGCGATAGAGGCCGCTCTCAAGGAGACTCGTGGCAACCGGCGCCGCGCGGCGCAGATGCTCGGCATCGGCGAGCGTACGATGTACCGCAAGCTCAGGGACTACGGACTGATCGTCGCTGAATGAACTGTTGGTATCGCTCGCATCCCCGTAGCTTCGAGTACAAAACAAATCACACGAAGAGGCTGTCTCGATGATCCGAATTGGAGCCCTGGTGCGCGCCGTGGCGCTCGCCCTTGTAATCGACGGTTTCACGCAAGTCACCGCGCAGACGGCGACAGCGCCCGCACCCCGGGCATCTTCTCCCACGGTTCAGGCGCCGGAATACAAGCCGGAGTTCGGGACCATGTGGACCTTCGACGCGCCGCCCCTCGACTACTGGCGTCGGACATACAACTTCACGCCCGATCAGGCGTGGCTTGACAACGTTCGCCTCGCCTCGGTGCGCCTGCCTGGCTGCTCGGCGTCGTTCGTATCGTCGAGCGGACTGGTGATGACCAACCATCACTGCGCGCGGGAGTGCACCGCCAGCTCTTCGCCGCCTGATTCCAACTACGTAGCGATTGGATTCGCCGCGGCTACGCTCACGGCGGAAAAGAAGTGTGAGGGATTTTACGTCGATCAGCTCGAATCCATAGAGAACGTGACCGCGCGTGTGCGCTCTGCGGTTACGGCCACGGCTCCCTCGGCGCAGGCGAGCCAGCGAACGGCCGTCTTCGACGCAATACAGCGGGAGTGCAGCGAGCAGACCAAGCGCACATGCCAGGTCGTGACGTTATATCACGGCGGGATATATTCGTTGTACCGGTTCCGCCGGTACAGCGACGTGCGGCTGGTATTCGCTCCGGAAGAGGCGATCGCGTTCTTCGGCGGCGACCCCGACAACTTCACGTATCCGCGGTATGATCTGGACGTGACGTTGCTGCGGGTCTACGACAACGACCGCCCGTTCACGCCCTCGAACTATCTGCGATGGAGCGCGGCCGGCGCCGTCGAGAACGAGCTGGTGTTCGTGGTGGGGAATCCCGGGTCCACCGGCCGCCTGAACACGCTCTCGCAGATGGAATTTCTGCGGGATGTGCAGTACCCGGCGCAGCTCGGCGCTTTTGAGAGAACGCTAGCTGTGATCCGCGAGGTATCGCTGTCCGACACGAGCGCGGCGCGGCGGTACCAGAACGACGTCTTTGGCATCGAGAATTCCCGGAAGGCGATCTCGGGCTACAGGGCGGGTTTGCTCGACAGCGCCGTGATCGCGCGGAAGACGGCGTTCGAGCGCGAATTTCGCGCGCGGATCGCGGCCGACCCCCGGCTGCGCGCCGAGTACGGCACTGCGTGGGATGCCCTTGCCGCCGCTCAGCGTGAGCTGGCCACGTTCAATCGAGAGCTCCGGTATCATGGATATGCCGGCGGGTCACAGCTGTTGACGATGGCCGCGCAACTGGTTCGCATCGCCGCCGAGGGTTCCCGCCCTGACTCGGTGCGATTGGCGGCGTACCGTGGCCGGGGGATCGAGACGGTGACGGCCGCGCTCGGCCGCGAGCGCGCGGTCGATATCGCGTACGAGCGACTCATACTCGCAGCCCAGCTCCGCGCCGCGCAAAGCGAGCTGAGGGCGGGTGATCCGTACCTCATGGTCGCGCTTGGCGGCAGAACGCCCGAGCAGGTCGCGGGTCGGCTGGTCGGCGAGACGCGCGTGGGCGATGCTGCCTTCAGGAGATCGTTACTGGAGGGTGGTGCTTCCGCGGTGGCGAGTTCGGCGGACCCATTGATCGTTTTCGCGCGGTCCGTGGATCCACTCAACCGTGCGCAGATAGCGCGCGCGGAGCGGCTCAACGCCGTCATTGCGTCGAACACCGAGAAGCTCGGGCGCGCGATCTTCGCGGCGTACGGAACGGCACTGCCGCCGGACGCGACTTTTACGCTGCGTATCAGCGACGGCGTCGTAAGGGGCTTTCCGATGAACGGGACGATCGCGCCTTACAAGACCAGCTTTTACGGCCTGTTCGCGCGTTCCGCCGAGTTCGACAACAAGCCTCCCTTCGCGCTGCCGGCCCGATGGTCGCAGCGCAGGGACGCGCTCGATCTCTCGACTCCCTTCAATTTCGTTTCGACCAACGACATCATCGGCGGGAACTCGGGCAGTCCGGTCATCAATCGCAACGGCGATGTCGTGGGGCTGATTTTCGACGGCAATATCGAGATGCTGGCCAACAGATTTCTGTTTACGACGGAAGTGGCGCGGGCGGTGAGCGTACACTCGCGCGCGATCACGGAGACCCTGCGGCGGGTGTACGACGCAGGCCGGATCGCCGACGAGCTGGAGGCGCGCTGAGCGGCGCCGGTGAGGTCCAGTCGCGTTGGGGGGGGGAATGGGCGTGATGGCCGGCCTTCGGGCCGGCGGTTTTCGGGGTGAGGTTTTTCGTTGACTTCCTTTGACAATCACCCATATTTGGCGCGAATGTTTTCACGGGCCGCGACTGGCATACAGCAACGTCATTTGCGGCCTTTATGGCAGTTGCTCAAGGACAGCGCGGTGCTCCCGTCACGACGAGCTTTTTGACCTCTCCACAGTCACCGATTGCCGGCAGCGTACTCCCCCTGAAGCGGGCCGAGGATCTCATCTCGACGCTTCCCGGGGTCATTTCGGCGCGGATCGTAGCGGGGGACACGGGCTCGGTCAACGAGATACATGTTTTGACGACTGCCGAGTATCCGGCCAAGCAGACCGTCCGCAACATCGAGAGTGCGCTGATCGCGCATTTGGGGATGCGGGTGGATCATCGGAAGGTGTCGGTCGCGATCACGAGCGAGACGGGGCGGCCGGAGTCGTCTGTCTCCAAAGTGACGGAAGGGGAAGAAAGCTCTGGCCGGATTTCCACTGGCCGGCATATTTACTTCGAGGACGTGGAGGTCCGCGGGTCCCGGGCGAAGGGCA
>JBKJKB010000168.1:0-2840 GCA_046597675.1 Gemmatimonadaceae bacterium | reverse complement strand
TTTCAGATTGGGCGACTTGCTGCGCTCCGCCAGAGATACGCTTTCCTGATTGTTCGCAACTAACACGAGACCCGCGCGTTGCTGCGCTGCATGTGACACTCGGGTATCGGACTGCGGAAGAGTCGCCTTTGCCATCTTCTTGTCCGCCGTAGCGCGATGCGTGAAGGTGGACGCCTCCATCGCCGCGATCGCCGCGTGCAGCGCCGCTGATGCGGCGACCGGCGTCACTTCCGCGCCGAGCGCTTCACGCAGGCGGCGAATCGCCCGCGCATGCAGCTGCGACACGCGCGATTCGTTGACGCCAAGCTCCGCGCCAATATCCTTCATCGTCACTTCCTTGTAGTAGTAGAGCGCGATCACTCGCTGCTCGCGCGACGGCAAGGTGCCGATGGCGTTCCTGACGCGATTCTTCACTTCGTCGCGCTCGTATTGCATGTCGGGACGTTCCGGCTCCGCCGGCACCATCACCGCAGGAAGCTGGGATTCGTCGATGTTCTCGGCACTCGAGAAGGGCGATGTCGATTCGATGGTGTTGATGCGCACGATCGTCTTGCCGAGGCGCTTCTCGTCGGATCCGACCGCCTTCGCGAGATCCGCAAGTGATGGCTCGTGACCGAGCGAGGCGCGCAGCTTCTCGCGCGCCGCTTCGAGCTCGCGCCGCACGCGGCGGACGCCGCGCGGCCAGGCATCCTTGCGCAGCGCATCAATCATCGCGCCACGGATGCGCCGCTCCGCAAAGGTCTCGAACTTGATGCCGCGCGAATCGTCGAAGCGATGCGCCGCGTCAATCAATCCAATGACGCCGTCCTGGACCAGATCACTCAGATCGATCGAGTGGGGCATCGTCGAAGCCATGCGCCTGGCCAGCGCCTCGACAAAGGGAATACCGGCCGAGACTCGATCAATCCCGGGAGCTTGGCTCGTCGAAGCTTTAGCGGAGGCGGCATTTTTCATGTTACCTGCCCTAAGGCAACGAAGATGCCAGCGCTGTGTAATGCCATGTAAGGGTGTAAACCCGACTCTGTTTTCCAGGGTAAGAGTCTTAAACGTCAGTAAGTTACACGGATCTGCGCAAAGCCTCCCCAGGGAAAACCGCCTTTGGATTCATCCAACTGATCGCCAATATATTGGCGGTTTTGTAGTCTTGACCGTCAATCGGTTGGCTGACATTTTGGTTTTAGACGAGCGCTTACAGATCTGTCGGTATGTATGGGGGGAAATTAGAGTTGGCTGGAAGGGTCAGGGGGCCGCGCGTCAGTGCCGGCGGGCGGTGAGCATCTGTACAGAGGAACTATTTTTCGCCGACGGTTTCTCTCAGCTCACGCGAGACGGCCATTGCCTGCAGCGCCGCGTTGACCACCTGCGAGGCACGGGCCTTTTGCGACGCGTCTTGCGCCTTTGTCTCGAGCAACTCGGCGTGCGCGAGGATCACGCCGAGTTGATTATTGAGTTTGTGTAGCAGGTCTTTCGAATCCGTCATCATCGGTTCAGATCGCGAGATCACCAAATCACCAGATCACTAAATTCGATTAAGCCACAGTGTGGTTCGTCGGATGCTTGGTGCCATCCGGTTCCCGCCAGAGCGTATCCACGAAAATTCGAATGCTGCCACCGGCGGTTCGTAAGTACTCCACCTTGTTTGCCGCAATCCAGTTGTAGATCGTGCGGCGGCTCACGCCGACCATTTCGCACGCCTTCATGATGCTGACTGTTTGCCGTTCCACGGGGTTGCCTCCACAGGACTGTATCGGTGCAAGCCTTTCTGAGATTAGGTGTGCACCCAGGAACCAGGCCCTTGACACCTTGCCCAACCCCGTCAATACTTTGACACCGATGCGCCATCTGCTTCTCGTAGACGATGAGGAATCGCTGCGAGGTGTTGTGGCTGAACGACTTACGGACGAGGGCTTCCAGGTCACCCAGGCCGCGGATGGAGCAGCCGCGCTCAAAGCACTCGACGGTTTTGCCTTTGACGTGATCGTCTCCGACCTGCGTCTTCCTGGCGTTGATGGCTTGCCCGCCGAAGCCTCGGCGAAGGTGGGCAGGCAAGTCATCGAAGCTGCCGTCGGCCGCTATCCCGGAATCATTGCCATCGTCGTCACCGGCTACGGCACCGTCAAGGATGCCGTCGACATGATCAAGCTCGGCGCCGCGGATTTCATCGCCAAGCCGTTTCAATTCGACGAGTTGATGCACGTCCTCAACAAGGCGCTCGAGCAGCGGCGCTTGAAGAGCGAGAACGCCTACCTGCATCAGCAGCTTGACGAGCGGTTTGGATTGGGATCGATGGTCGGCAAGAGCGCGCCGATGCGATCGCTATTCCAGTTGATCGAAACGGTGGCGCCGACGGCGACCACGATCTTGATCAGTGGCGAGACCGGGACCGGCAAGGAAATGGTCGCGCGCGCGATTCATCAGACCAGTCCGCGTCATCGCGGCCGGTTCGTGGCGATCAACGTCAGTGCGATTCCGGAAACGCTGCTCGATGCCGAGTTGTTCGGCCACGCGAAGGGCGCCTTCACCGGCGCGGTCGCGATGCGCCAGGGGCGTCTCGAGCAGGCCGACGGCGGCACGCTGTTCCTCGACGAAGTCGGCACCATGCCGATGGCGTTGCAGATGAAGATGCTCCGCGTTCTTCAGGAGCGCGAGTTCGAGCGCATCGGCGATTCCCGCACCATCAAAGTCGACGTCCGCATCGTCGCCGCGACGAACGCGGATTTAGCGAAGATGGTGAAGGAAGGATCCTTTCGCGAGGAACTCTACTACCGCCTCAACGTGATCCAGGTGCACTTGCCGCCGCTGCGCGATCGCATTGAGGACATCCCAATGTTGTCGCAGCG
>JBKJKB010000351.1:0-3726 GCA_046597675.1 Gemmatimonadaceae bacterium | reverse complement strand
CGAAGCTGAAACGGTCATCGCCCGCGGATTCGGCGGCCCAGGCGGTCCGCCGCGGAAAAAACCCCGGGACGTTTGCGGCGTATCCGGGATAATCCGTCGGGAACCGCCCGAGGATGTTGAGCCTTTCCGCCTCGATCTTGGGCGTGTACACCAGCACGAAGAAGGCGATGACCAGCAACAGCAGCGACCAGTGCGCGGCGATCGCGAACCCCGCCGCGATCAGGAAGCTGCCGAAGTACAGCGGGTTTCTCGTGTATGCGTACGGTCCGCTGACCGCCAGCCTTTCGTTTTTGCTGATGTGCCCCGACGCCCACCCCCGTACGAGCACTCCGATCAGGGCGATGGATCCTCCAACTGCCAGAGGTAACGGCTCGGGCGTCGCAAAGGCGAGGTATAATACGCCAAGCAGGAAGCCGAGCGGCATCCGGAGCGCCTTGGTCAGCTCCTGGTAGCTCATGGGAAAAGCGCTGCGCAGTGCGCAGTGCGCAGCGCCGTTAACCCGGTCAACCCCTCATCTCCCTGAGTACCTGACGGGCTATCACCATCCGCTGTACCTCCGACGTCCCCTCCCCGATCTCACAGATCTTGGCATCTCGCATCATCCGCTCTACCGGATAATCCTTCGTGTACCCGTACCCGCCATGAATCTGTACCGCCTTGATCGTGGTCCGCATCGCCAGCTCCGAGCAGAACAGTTTGGCGATCGCGGCCTGCTTGGTGAACGGTTTCTTGTGCTGGGCGAGCCACGCGGCGTGATAGACGAGGTGCTTGCCGGCCTCGATCTCCGTCGCCATGTCGGCCAGCGGAAAGCTCACGCCCTGGAAGTTCGAGATCGCCTGGCCGAACTGCCGCCGCTCTGACGCGTACCGCAGCGCCTCCTCGTACGCGCCCTCCGCGATCCCCAACGCCAGCGCCGCCATCCCGATTCTGCCCGCGTCCAGCGTCTGCATGAAGTTGAGGAAGCCCTGCCCTTCCGCGCCGAGCAGATTTTCTTCCGGGACTTCCGCGTCCTCGAACGTGAGCGATCGTGTGTCCGACGCGCGCCAGCCCAGCTTGTCTTCCTTCTTGCCCGAGCTGAAACCTGGCGTGGGCGTCAGCGAATCGTCGTGTCCGAACCCCGCCGCGTCGGCCTTCGCGCGCTCCGCGGTTTCCTTGGTGATGATGAAAGAGCTTATTCCTTTGGTACCGATGCCAGGCGTGGTGACGGCGGTGACGACGAATACTTCACCAACGCCGCCGTGGGTGATGAAAACCTTGGAGCCGTTGAGCACATACCGCCCATCCTTCTTGACCGCGGTCGTGCGCGTGCCGCCAGCGTCGCTCCCCGCAGTCGGCTCCGTCAGGCCGAACCCCGCGAGGACTTTCCCGGTCGCGAGCATCGGAACGAATCGCTCGCGTTGAGCGCCGGTCCCAAAGTTGACGATCGGCGAGGTGCCGAGGGTCGTGTGCGCGGAGATCGTGATCGCGTGCGACGCGTCGACCTTCGCCATCTCGTGGATCACGCTGATGTATGCCAGCAGATCCAGACCCGACCCGCCCACCTCTTCCGGCCACGGAATCCCGAGCAGGCCGAGGTCGATCATCTTGCGGACGTTCTCCCAGGGGAACTCGCCGGATTCGTCGTATCTGGCTGCGGTGGGCGCTATCTCCTCGCGCGCGAAATCGCGCACCATGCTGCGCACGGCGAGGTGCTGTTCGGAGAAGTAAAGGGAGTCGTCCACGCCAAATGTTAGTTGACTGGCTCTCCGGGAACCAGCAACTTTGCCGCGTAGGCCAACCCCGAAATCACACATGATCACCAAAGCTCTGCTGGCTGCCCTCTCTGTTCTCTTGCCGGTCCGACCGCCGTCCGCGGCTCCTGACGAACCGGATCTCGCACGAGTGTCCATAAACGACAACCGTCATCCCGCTGGATCTCTCGAGGGATCGGTGTGGAGCGTGAGCCTCACCGTTGGACGCGCGCAGTGGTTTCCGGAAGCCGAGGATGGGCCGAATGTGGACGCGTTGGCATTTGGCGAGCGAGGCGGGGCGCTCAGCATCCCGGGGCCGCTGATCCGCGTGACTGCGGGAGCCCGCGTGCGAGTCACGATCGCGAATCCCTTGGCGGATACGTTGACGGTTCACGGCTTGTTCGACCGTCCGGGCGCGCCCCGCGCGGTCGTCGTGGCGCCCGGCGCCACGCAGCAGGTCGAGTTTTCCGCGCCGCAGGGGACGTACTTCTACTGGGGCACGACCACGAAGTCGTTCCTCGGGAACCGCCACCCTGACGAGTCGCAGTTGAGCGGCGCGATCGTCGTGGACGCGCCGGGCGACCGCCGACGGGACCGCATCATCATGATCGGCATCCGGCTGCAGGAGCCGGACTCTACCGCCGAGGGCGCCATTCCTTTCCACGAGGCGATGGTGATGAATGGCAAGTCGTGGCCGCACACCGAGCGCCTCAATCTCATTCAGGGCGACAGCGTGTTCCTGCGCGTGCTGAACGCCGCCGGCGCTCCCCATCCCATGCATCTCCACGGTTTCTACTTCCGGGTGGACAGTCGCGGCAGCTGGCTTGCCGACACCGTTTACGCCCGTGATCAGCAGCGACCTGCGGTGACGGAGTTGATGTACGCCGGAAGCACGTTCACCGTGGCGTTCGTCCCGACCGAGCCCGGCAACTGGCTGTTTCACTGCCACTTTGCCTTTCACGTATCGCCGGACCGGTCGCTGCTGTCGCTCGATCGAGACACGAGCTCCCATGCGCATTCCAAGCGGGGTCACATGAGCGGTCTGGTCATGGGGATGCACGTCGCGGCTCGCGGCCCGCAGCGCGCCAATCGCGCAACGCCGAGGGATATCGGACTATTCGTAAACTCCAAGCCCCGAGTATTCCGCGACAAGCCCCGCTACTCGTTCATCGAGCAGAAGGGGCCTGTCGAGCCGCGCCCGGACTCCGCGCAAAGACCCGGAACGCCGCTCATGCTTACCCGGGGAGAGCGCGTGCGCATCCGCGTAAACAATCGCCTCGGCGAGCCGACGGCGATCCACTGGCACGGAATCGAGCTGGAAAGCTTTCCGGACGGCGTGCCGGATTGGAGCGGCATGCCGGGGAATCTGTTCACCAGCGTGCCTGCCAACGGATCATTCGACGCCGTATTCACGCCGCCACGCGCCGGAACGTTCATCTATCACTCGCATCTCAACGAGATGAACCAGATCGTCTCGGGAATGTTCAACCCTCTGATCGTGCTGGACCCGGGGCAGAAGTTCGACCCCGCAACGGACAAGATCTTCCTCGTGGGAGCAGCGGGCCCGATCAACGAGGGCGAGAACGACATGGGGACCGTGAACGGCGAGCGGGAGCCGGAGCCGGTGGATTTGGTGGCGGGACGGACGTACAGATTCCGGATGATCAACATCAATCCGGAGTGGCGCGTTCAGTTCTCGATCGGGACGGACACGACGATTGCAACGTGGCGGCCGGTCGCGAAGGACGGGGCCGATCTTCCTGAATCGCAACGCACGCCGCGGCCCGCGTTCCTGGTGACAGGGCCCGGAGAAACGGCGGATTTCGAATTCACGCCCACCACTGCCGGTAACCTAGAGCTCAACATTCGTACCCCACGAGCGGGGTGGACCATCCCGATTTTGCTGCGCGTAATACCGGCGCAGGTCGCCGGTAAGTAACCTGCGATTGGAGACCGCTTAACTCACGCGAGGCAGTTGTCGCAGCTCCGGCAGTTC
>JBKJKB010000340.1:0-2597 GCA_046597675.1 Gemmatimonadaceae bacterium | reverse complement strand
GCTGTATCCGCTGCGTGGGCCGTCCTGCGGCATCTGTGACACCGCTGTCCCCATGCAGCGGCGGAACGTGATGGCTGCGAGCGGGACGATCGAAGTATGCGAAGGGTGCGGCGTGCTGTTGTACCCGGGCTAGCCCAAAATCCGCCTGGAGAGTTCCGGGGGTTCGCTGGGGGATTCCGGTGACGTGACATCGGACTCTCTCCGCGCAGAGTCATCTATCTTTAAGCGATGACCGCCGTTGTCCCCACTGGGCGCAGAAAGCTCCGCTGGATCGTCGCCGAAGCGCCCAACGCCGAAGAAGTCGCGGCCCTTGCCGCCGACCTCAACCTCCCGCCGCTCGTGTGCCGGCTGCTGTGCGCCCGCGGCTACAACGCATCCGGAACGGCGCGCACATTCCTCCGCCCTCGGCTGGATCAGCTGCACGATCCGCTCGCGATGCTCGATCTCGACAAGGCCGTGGCACGGCTCGCTCGAGCGATCCGCGATCAGGAGCTCGTCTTTGTCCACGGCGACTACGACGTCGACGGCATCTCCTCCACCACGCTGCTGACTCGCACGATTCTTTTCCTCGGCGGACGCGCGCAGCCGTTCATCCCGAAACGCCTCGACGATGGGTACGACCTGAGCGGCGCCGGCGTGAAGGCCGCGATCGAAGCGGGCGCGAAAGTCGTCGTTACGTGCGACTGCGGCACAACCGCGATCGAGCCGATCAAGGCGCTGTGCGCGGCCGGGATCGACGTGATCGTGACCGACCATCACTTGCCTGGCAGCGCGCTTCCGGAATGCCTGGCCGTTCTCAATCCGAAGCGTCCCGGCTGCGGCTATCCCGACAAGGACCTTGCCGCCGTCGGCGTGGTCTTCAAGCTCGCGCTGGCTCTCGCCCGCGAGATGGGGAAGGGCGAAAACCAGGTGTGGCAGATGCTCGATCTCGTCGCGCTCGCGACGGTGGCGGACATCGCGCCGCTGCGTGGGGAGAACCGCGTCTTCGTTCGGCTCGGACTCAAGCTGCTGCAGGAGACGCGCAATGTCGGACTCCGGGCGCTCGTGCACGCCGCAGGGTTGAGCGGCAAGCAGATCACGGCCGGCCGGGTCGGCTTCATACTCGCGCCGCGCTTGAACGCAGTCGGGAGGTTGGGCGCCGCGATTCGTGGCGTCGAGCTACTCATGACGGAGACCGAGCACGAGGCCAACGTGATCGCGCGTGATCTCGAGGAGCTGAACCGCAAGCGGCAGGAGATAGATCGCGCGACTCTGGAGGAAGCCCGTGAAGACGTCGTTCGCCGCGACCTCGATGAGACGTTCGGGATCGTGCTGGCGCGCGACGGCTGGCACCCTGGCGTGATCGGAATCGTCGCGTCGCGCATCGTGGAGGAATTCGGCCGCCCGACGATCATGATCTCTTCCTCCGCCACGACCTGCAAAGGATCAGGTCGTTCGATTCCGGCGTTCAATCTCCACGCCGGACTGGTCGAATGCGCCGATCTGCTGGAGAAGTTCGGCGGTCACAAGGCCGCCGCGGGTGTGACTCTGGACCGCTCGCGCCTGGAAGCTTTCTCCCAACGGTTCAACGAGGTTGCTCGCGCCGCACTCGAGCCGGACGACCTGCTCGGCCAGATCCGGGTGGATCTGGAGATGCCGCTGGCCGAGGCGACGGACGCGCTGCAATCGCTGATCCGCCACTTCGAGCCGTTCGGCATCGGGAACCCGTCGCCGGTTTTTCTCTCCCGTGGGGTCCGGCTGAAGTCACCGCCGCGCACCCTCAAAAACGACGGCTTGAAGCTGTACCTCGACACGGGAGGTGCTGTGCTGGAAGCCATTGGATGGGGATTCGCCGGCCGCGCAAGAGAGATCAGCGCGGGCGGGGCGATCGACGTCGTGTACCGAATCGAGCGCGACGAATATCAGGGAACGAGCCGGCTGCAGGCGCGGCTGCTCGACTTTGCGCCCTCGCACTAGATGAGGATCATCGCCGGGCGGTGGCGCGGACGGCGAATCGCGGCGCCGCCCGGAAAGGACGTTCGTCCCACCCTCGATCGCGTGCGCGAAGCGTGGATGAGCATCGTCCAGCCCTTGCTCGTCGGCGCGGAAGTCGCGGATCTGTTCGCGGGCTCGGGCGCGCTCGGGCTGGAAGCCTTGTCGCGCGGTGCCCGCGTCGCGCACCTCGTGGAGCGGCACGCCAAGACCTTCGCCGTCCTCCAATCGAACGCGGAAACGCTCGGCGCGGGCAGCTCGGCAGTGTTGCACAGGCAGGACGTGTTTACGTTTCTCCGCGGAGCGTCTGGTTTCGACGTGGCTTTCGCCGACCCGCCATACGGCGGCGAAGACGCCAAGCAGTTGGCCGCGTTCTGGCTCGAGAATCCGTTTGCCAAATTGTTGGGGATCGAGCACGATTCCCTGGTCGCGCTGCCCGGCGATCCGGACGTGCGAAAATACGGTACGACCGCGATTTCGTTTTTTCGGCAGGACAACCTGTAAGGGAAGCGGGGCGGAAGGCGTGGCCGTGTCCTATGGGACGCCTACGCTTCGCTAAGACGGTGTCCCATAGGACACGGCCACGCCTTCCGCCCCGCTTCCCTTACAGGTTGTCCTGCCGAAAA
>JBKJKB010000054.1:0-5934 GCA_046597675.1 Gemmatimonadaceae bacterium | reverse complement strand
TCGAACCCCGGTCCGAGACAAGATTCACCACGGCGTCTACGTGCGTAGTCTACCGATTGAGGTCTCCAGACGCTGGCCAGTAGACGGCCCACGCTGAACAAGTCTCCTGTAGTTTCGTCGACGAACGGAAGACGCGCCCGCCGACTAGCCCAAATTTTCGATACTTATCCGAACGCCTCAGGCGAGCTTCCGAATAAGCAGGTGCGAGAACCTCTAAAGGTTACGCAGCCAGAGCCAAGTTGTCGTTGGCAATTGTGATTCGTCCCAGAGGTTTTACCAGGATCCGAGAACCTGGGCACGCGGCCTTAGCTTCACCAACCCCGTCGAAGCCAGTCGCCCCCGTACATCAAGTATAGCCGCGAAGCGCCCCGAAGTCAACCGAAAAGCGCCTGAGAAACTACTTCAGGCAAAGAACCTAAATCGTTACGGGAAACGGTATTGACGCAGCCGCCTCCACTCTGTTCCGGCCTGCTTCCTTGGCGCGGTATAGCGCTGCGTCAGCCGCGGCAACAAGGGCCTCCGCCGACCGCGCGCAGCGGGGAAAACTCGCGACTCCCGCGGACACGGTCACCGCCAGATGCCCCCCGCCCCATCGGACCGGATAGTCCATGACCGCCAGCCGCAACCGGTTGGCCAGCTCCACCGCCCCGTCCAGCTCGGTCCGCGGCAACAGCAGGGCGAGCTCCTCGCCACCGTAGCGCGCGCACGTATCCACATTCCGTACGCGCTCCTCCAGCAGCCGCGCGATCCCCTTCAGAACGGCATCGCCCGCAGGATGCCCGTGCGAGTCGTTCACTTCCTTGAAATGATCGATGTCGAACATGACCAGCGCGCTCTCTCCACCGAATCGCGCGGTCTCGGCGATCATCTGGCGCAGGCGATCTTCGAAGTGGCCGCGATTGTACAAACCCGTGAGCGGATCTGTTCGCGAGCGGCGCGTGATTTCTTCGATCTCCCACACTGTCTGCAGCGACGAGCCAGCGAGCAGCGCGAGCAGCCGCAGGTTCTTCGCGTCCTCCTGTCGCACGTCGCCGGGCGCTCGCCCCTCGACGACGATCGCGCCGATCACCCCTCCGTCGCCGCGCAGCGGCAGGATGCCGAGCGATCCGAGACCGCCGGGCTTCTCGCCGTCGCCGAAGAGCACTACGCGTCCGTTGAGCCTGCGCGCGTCCTCCATGACCAGCGGAATGTCCGCCGAGCACGCGCGCGCAACCTGCCCACCGAAATCGAGCCGGACTCCCTGGCGGGCGCGCGCGTCGGGAGAGGAGTAGGCCACTTCTCCGGTCTCGGCTTCGCGATTCCAGTGGACGAGCGCCGCCCCGTAGCCGGCCGTCATCTCGAGCGCGGCGGTCGTGATCGAATCGCCGAGCGCCTCGATGCTCCTGTTGGCGCTGAATCGCTGCGCCGCGGTGAGCAGCGCGGACGACTGCTGTGTGGCCCTGTGATACTGGCCGCGCGCGCGAACCAGCTCGTACAGCGAGCCGAGGTGCACGCAGTAGCGCGCGATGGACGTCTTGAGAGACTCGCGTCCGGCCCGCAGCCCGGCCTCCGACGATATGCTCAGCGCTCCGACCGCGCCGCCTTCTCCGGGAATCGGAGCAGCGACCAGCTGAATCGTGTCGGTGCCGACGGTCTGCGCACGATTTTCCTGGACCGCCCAGGTGACGAGCGAGCGCCATGTCTGCTCGACGAAGTGCTCCGGCTCACCGCCGTGAGCGGTGGACCACCACTCTGGTACCAACTCTTCAGATTCGGCGCGCGTGCGCCAGAACACCACTTCTTCGGCGCCGGTCGAAGCGCGCACGATTTCGAGATAGCCCGTTATGAGAGCGGTAGGCACGGGCGTGCGGCGAGCGTCAGCTCACGCGGCCGTGTCCAGCGCCACCGCGCCGTCTTCCCCGAGCCGCTGAACGGTCGCGAGGTAGGCGGCAAATATCCCCTCCACCTCGTGCAGCGAATCCACAGCGTGCAACTTGCGCCGGAGGTCGGCCGAACCAGGCAGGCCTTTGACGTACCAGCCAAGGTGCTTGCGAAACTCGATCGCCGCGCCACGCGGATCCGCCTCGTATTCCTCGGCCATTCGCGCATGCTCGAGCGCGATGGCGAATCGCTCCTCGACCGGCGGCGCGGCCGGCTTCGGCTTCCCTTCCAGGAGCGCGCGCGTCTCGCGGAAGATCCACGGCTGCCCGAAGGACCCGCGCGCGATCATCACGCCCGCGCAGCCGGTCTCGCGCTGCATTCTCACGGCGTCCTCCGCGGTCTTGATGTCGCCGTTGCCAAGCACGGGAATCTCGAGCGCCGCGGCCACGGCCGCGATCTCGTCCCATCGAGCGGCGCCCGTGAACATCTGCGACCGCGTGCGCGGGTGGAGCGCCAGCGCCTTCGCGCCCGCGTCCTGGCAGCGAAGACCGATCGTCACCGGATTCCGCGTCTCCTCGTTCCAGCCACTGCGGATCTTCACCGTGACGGGCAGATGCGTGTGGGCCGAGACGGAGCGGATAACGCTCTCGACGAGCCCCATGTCCTTGAGGCAGCCGGAGCCCCCATTGCGCTTCACGACCTTCTTTACCGGGCAGCCGAAGTTGATGTCGATGAACTCGGGCTGGAAGACGTCTGTGACCAGCGCGGCCGCGTCGCCCATGGCGACCGGATCACCACCAAAGATCTGAACGCCGATGGGCCGCTCGTCGGCCCCGAACCGGAGCTTGTCGAGCGTGGCAGCGTTCTCCCGCCGGATGCCTTCGGCGGACAGGAACTCCGTGACGACCACGTCCGCGCCGAAGCGGCGGCAGATACGCCGAAACGGCGACTCCGACACACCGGCCATGGGTGCGAGATAGAGCGGAATTTCGCTCTGAACCGTGAACGGAAAGCGCATCAGGTCAAGCTAACGGAGCAGGCAACTGCTTGCAACGACTGCATTTGACAGTGTTCGAGAGCGCGGGTAAGTTGCGCGGTGAAAGAGCTGTCGGCTGCGACGTAAGAGCCGCCAATAGCCCAGGCCAACAGATCACAGCTGCTTTATGGAACTCCGCGATTTTTTCTCAGAAGATGCGATCGAGCTCGAGCTCAAGGGCACGTCCAAGGACGACGTTCTCAAGGAGCTCATCGCGCTGCTCAAGCTGGACGAGAAATCCGAGGGCATGCTGTTCAAGATGCTCAAGCGGCGCGAGAACCTCGGCTCCACGGGCATCGGCCGCGGGATCGCCATTCCCCACTGCCGCTCGCTGGTCGTCAACAAGCTGCGCGTCGCGTTCGGACGGAAGCGCGAAGGGCTCGACTTCAAGGCGATCGACGACAAGCCGGTCAACTTCTTTTTTCTGATCGTCGCCCCGCCGCTCGAAGTGTCCAACCAGTACTTGCCGGTGCTTGGCAAGATCGCGCAGTTCAGTAAGGAGGCCGATGTGCCCGAGCGGCTGCTCGGGATCACGCAGCCGACGGAGTTCATGGCGTTGCTCGAAGAAAAGCACGTCTAGCGGCTTTCCCCCCGCAGGATCGCGTTCACCTCGGCAGCGGCAACGGCGCGCGGAACCTGCCACCTTCCTCCCTCGATCGGCCGTGACGGCACGCTGACCCGCGCCACGCGCCCGGAGCTGTCGACCGTTACTACCGCGGTCGCCATGTGCTGCCCGTCGCGCATGCTCGATACGACCAGCACCCAGCTCCCCTGCGCGGGCTTCTGCCAGCGGACCGCGTACGTGCCCGGCTGCGCGAGGCGACGAATGTCGAGCCGCGTCGAGCGCCGCTGTCCGTTAACGAGTCCTTCGGCCGTCCCGCTGAGATCGAACGCGAGCAGACCGGCATGATGGTACGTGCGCACCGTCATGAACGCGTCGCGCGTAGCCGGGTCGTGCGGGTTCACGGGGGATTCGATGGCGATCCATGGCGGCCCGGCGACAGCAACTCCGGCTGCGACCAGTGACAGGACGATGACGGCGAGCGCGCGCTTCAATGGTGACACCAGCATGTTCGGCTCCTGCGAGAGTGATGAACGAAATCCTTGCTCTTCTCTCTTTAGGATGCCGCTCACAGCGGCGCGGTTGGAACGCTACTTTGCCAGACGAATGGTGATCGCACCTCTGAACGTTCTGACCTTAATGCCCGCGCCGCCGTCGCCAACCGACGTCGTCAGCTCCGCGCCTCTGCCGTAACGTCCAACCAGCGGCCTCGCGGAGCTTGCCTCGTTGCGGATCGTGCCAGAGATGGTCGTCACCTCCAGATCCGCTCCGCGCGAAGGGAGCACAATGTCCACCATACCACCGTGCGTGTCGAACCGCAGGTCCGCTCCACGCGCTATGCCGCCCTGAAAGGCGATGTCACCGGTCACCGATTCGAACCTGGCTCGCTCGAACACTCCACGAGGAGTGGAGCTTCCGTCAATCGTGATGCGCCCGCTGACCGTCGAGAGAGTCGCGTCACGACTTGTCCCACGGAGCGATACCGACCCGCTCGCGCTCTTCGCCCGTACCCAGCCGGGCGAGCCACGTACCATGATGCTGCCGTCGATGGCTTCAGCGTTCACATCCGCAGGATTGCCGGATACGTCGATGGTACCGCTGATCACATAAACGTCCAGGCTGCCGCTCACATTGGAAACGGTAACGTCCGCTGTCGCGGTCTTGATCCATACCTTGGCTCGCGTCGGCACCATTATCTCGAGCGTGCTCGGCGCGGGCTGTCGCTCGTTCTCCGCTTCCACGAACATCTTGACCGCCGTGCGGCCACCGCCGGCGTGCAGACGGTTGCCGGCGCCGAGGCTTCCACGAACGCTGACCGAGTCGCGATCCCATCCGCGCACCGTCACGATGCCGACGAGCGCGTGGATCCGCACCGCACCATCGGCATTGAGCTGGAAGGTGCGGCTGATCTTCGACTGAGCGGCCGCAAGCTGCGGCAGTGCGAGGAGCAGAAGCGGGACGAGCGCGCGATACTTCATACTAGCTTTGCGCCATTGCCGTCGTTCTCTGCAGCAGATCGAGCTTCTTCTCGTAAGTTGCTTCAAGCATCTCGATCAGCTGCCGGTTCGCTGGATCCCGTGCGAGCGCTCCGCGAGCTTCGAGAATTGCGCCGTCGATGACGGCGAGGCTTTCCTTCACCTTTGCGATCGTCGCCGGCGCTAGCTCGACGTCACCGCTTTCCAGGATGGCCACCAATCCGTTGACGCGTCGCAGGTACTCGTTCTCCCTCCCGGTAAACTGGCTGAGTGTCGACACCGTGCTGGCCGCCACCGAGGTCGGCTCGGAGAGCGCCGTCGGGGGGGACGCGGGTTGGGAGCGGTCTCTCAGCGCGACGTAAGTCGCGGCCGAGGAGCGGGCAACGAGAAGGAGGGACGCTGCAGCGAGAAATGCCGGACGCTGCCACACGGCTGGCGCACGCCCGGCGCGAGCCTGTCCGTGCTGACTGTCCCGCTCGATCTGCGAGCGAATCACGTCCCATGCTTCAGCCGGAGGCGTCATCTCGCGCGGTAGCGCCGCGGTCAACGCTTCCAGCTCGCGTGATCCCGTTTCGTCCGTGAAGTCGTCTGTCATCTGCTCAAGCTCGCCATGAGAAGCCCCCGGGCGCGGTGCACCTGCGCCTTTACAGTTCCAACCGCGATCCCGAGCTGCTCCGCGATCTCGTTATGCTGGTACCCTTCTATGTGGTGCAACACGAAAGCGGTTCGCGCACCGTGTGGAAGGCGCGCGATCGCGGCCTCAAGATCCATGCCGATGTCCGGCCTGTCCTGCCTGTTTTCCGCAGCAGGGATCGTCGCGTCATCCATGAACAGGACTCGGGCAGTCCGTCGCTTGTCCGCTCGCGCGTTCTGCAGCATCGCGTTGACCGCCAGCCGGTGAAGCCACGACGAGAACGGCGCCTCGCCACGGAAGCGCGGAAGTCCGCGCCACGCGGCGATGAAGGCGTCCTGCAGCAATGTCGTCGCCGCTACCCTGTCCC
>JBKJKB010000219.1:0-6692 GCA_046597675.1 Gemmatimonadaceae bacterium | reverse complement strand
ATTGGTACCGGGCTGGGAGGCGAGCTGCGCGGCGTGGCAAATTTCACTGCGCGAAGCGTCGAAGCCGTGGGCCGCACGACCGGCTGCCAAACTAGTCCCGCGTCAACGCTGCGCAGGATTGCACCGCTTTCTCCGACGATGACGCCGACCTCCGGTCCGCCGAATGCCACGCCGCGCAGCTCGCCTCCCAGCCCGGTACCAATGGCCGTCCACGAGCGCCCGCCGTCCGCCGTGCGCAGCACGGTACCGCCGCCGCCAACCGCGACGCCGTTCATCGCATCGGCAAACGCCACGCCCCTAAGCGATCTATCCGTCCCGCTCTCGACCACGGTCCAGGTCACGCCGGCATCGCTGGTTACAAGGATCGCTCCCTGCTCCCCAACCGCCGCGCCAACGCCGGGCTCGGTCAAATGCACGGCATTGAGCAACGCGCCGGGCCCTAAAAGCCATTCCATCCGGGCCGGCGGCCCCTCCCTGACGCCGATCGGCGGCGGTGTCGGATAAGCGCACGACAACGCCGCCGCACACGCGACAGACAAACAAACGGTGGTCAGTAGTTTTTTCATAATTGTTGCCTTAATCCTCATGCGAAAATATCAATAGGTGGAAATGCACGTCTTTGTGTCGCCAATAACATTCGTAGCCGTCTAACAAGCATTCAGCTTGCGCCAGTCGAGTGATGCGAATCGGCGGCGCGGCATCGGGGTGCGGTCAGGGCTTCGCGAGGAACTTCAGGATCGGGCTCATGTCGAGTTCGTAGATCTTGGAGGTCGGCCGACCGCCCGGGTTCTCCACTTGGCCCATCGTGGTATATCGCATCGAATGAAGGCTGAAGTCGTACCCCCACCCATCGTCAAGTTGTGGCAGGGCAACGGTGATCTCTCCTGCCGCACCCGAGGCAGTAAGGTAGTAGAACCAGCGCGGGTTATCCTGGTAGAATGCGACGCTCCCGTCGGGCGAAACGCCCACGACATTCTGATAGTCCGCACTGAAAGCCGGAAAGAAGAGTTCGCTCCGCCCGCCGGCTGTGGGCACACGCTCAATGGAGATCCCATGCCTGTTTGGTGTCGAGCCGGACCCGAAACCCTTGACGTACAGCCATTTACCGTCCGCGCTCCATCCCGAATTCACACGGTGCGGGTAATTCGCAACCACGCGCTCTGCCCCGCCCGTGGCGGCTACAAGAGTGACATCCCAGGTGCTGTCCGGCCGAGGGCCGGCCGTATATACGACCATCGTGCCGTCAGGCGAGAAGCGAAGGTGGGACGCCTCCCGGAGGCTCACGCGCTGCGCCGGTCCGGTCGCGGTGCCAGTCTTCGGATCGATGGGCATCGTCCACATAAAACGTCCCTGGTGATCCTCCGACGATCGGCTAAAGGCAAACCGATCGCCACGCGGCGACACATGCTGCGGGTGCATGTCAGTACCAAGCAGCGTGCGGCGTTTCGTGATGATATCGTAGGCGAAGGTGCTGTTGTTGACGCTGTACAGCACAACGCGGCGATTCGGAAGCAGGCACCATCCCGTCACATCTCCCTCGATGGCCGCGAGCTCGCGAACCTTCGCCTGCGGGGCCTGCGCGCGGCCGGCGGCCGTAGTGTCTCCGCTGAAGGAGACCGTAAGGTAGGCGTAGGTCGCGTCGTGCTTCGTCTGGGTAACTGTAACGCGCCCATCGGTCCAGGACTGTCCATCGCCAATGTTCGCAAGGAGGTAGGTCGGGCTTGGGCTACTCCCTCTCCAGCTATGAACGCTCGTGTTGTTGATGTACGCGGGTCTCAGGGTCGCGTCGAAGCCCACCGCCCGACGATAGGAGAAGTAATAGTCGCCCGGACCTACAGCTTTGTCGATCTTCAGGACCTGGGCGCCGACCGACGCAGTTGCCAGGAAGGCCACCTTGTAGCTTCCGCCCACGGTCACTGTCTGAACACGGCTGGCCGGGAGCCATCCCACAGCAATCTTCCCGGGTGCGTTGAAGTGGGGACTCGTGGGTATGAGGTCAGCGTTTTCGAGGTAGTCGGCGTTTCCACCCATGACGCTCGAGGCGTCTCCGTACGCGTCACTGCTGGTGGAGGCGTGTTCCTCTCCGAAGAGGTGTCCCATCTCGTGGGCAATATAGTGTGGAGAATCGCAAAGTTTGTTGCTGACCCACATCCGGCCTCTGCCTGCGATGGGTTGAACGGCCGGAGATCCTTTATCGGACAACCCCCCGGCAAAGCAGAGGCTGTCACCCTCGGGAGGATCGATGTAGAGCCTGTTGTCGTAGGTGCTCAGATTCACTCCCGCGGCCGTGGCTGCGGCGTCAGCCTGACTGGCCCACTTCCCGCGGTTGCACTTGCTCCCCACGTCTATGGTGTAGGGACCCACCACATCCCCCGCCACGCTCACCAGACCGTACGAATTTTCCGTGTAGTAGTTAGAGACCGAGTTCTTGGCGGTGAAGACCGCCGAGTTCATGGTGGCGTTCGAGCATCGCGGCGTGCTGCTGGCTGATCGGAGGGTGAGGACGATCGTCCGCTTAAGGCCGAGGATGTTGAAGAGCGTGGTGCCCGGAGTCGGGGTCGGGCTTGAAGCGGGTTTCACGGCGAACACGATAACCTTGAGCGGTGTCCCCGTCACGAGCTGGCTGGCCGGCTTCTTTGCGGCAGCAGTTCTAGGTCCTAATACTGTCGAGCCGATGAAAGGCACAATCGCAACGATAGCCACGAATAACAAACAAGGGGTGGTCAGAAGTTTTTTCATACTCATTACCTTAATCATTATGTGAAAAGGTCAGAGAACCCAAAGAAATCTCATTTGTTTTTCTCGGTGGTCTGTCCCTTGCCGCTCCGAATCAGCTCGCGGGTGAATTCGAGGACCGTGTCGCGGCCTTTTGCGAGGTCGTCGACTGTTTGCATGACCGTGTACTTCGGAAGTGTGCCACGGCGGCGGTTACTCTTATCGACGACGCTATAATACGCTTCCATGGGAATCTTGAAGTGGAGATGGGACTCAGGGAGCGTGGGACCAATGTCCGTGCCCCCAGTGTCACCTTCGGCAGCACCGCCGGTCTCTTCGCCGATGAATGTCGCTCGCTTGTAAAAGTCAGCCGTCGCGGAGAACTCGGCGCAGGCAGAAAAGCAACCTCCGTCTATGAGGACGTAGACCGTTCCGTCAAATTGATTCTCGGAGGGCTTCTGCACGCCGATGATGCCCACGAACTTCGAACCGTACTTAAAACCGTACTTCTCAGTCATGAGCCAACCGCCACTGGGATCGGGCTTCCACAAACCGGCGGCGGAGCCGTAATATGGGTCAGTCACGGGATCAATTTCACCAAGATCCGTGTATTGCTTGAAGCTCGGCTGGTATGTCTTGATGTGGTCTCGTTCGATGGGACGAAACTCCTTCGAGGTGAGGTAGGAGAACAGGAGCACGGGGTAAACGTCAAAACCCCCATTGTTCCCCCGCAGATCGACGATGAGGTTCGTCGCCCCATTGCTCCTCAGTCCGGCAAATGTCTTCTCGAGGAAGTAGGGGAAATTCTCCCCCTGGAAAACAGGGATCATCAGAATGGCGGTGTCCTCACCGTCGAGATACCGGATCGATTGTTCCGGGCCCAGCGCGCGGAGAGTCCTGAGTCCAGTGAGCACGTCACGGTTGACCAGGTTCTTTTCCGCGTTGACCGCCGCCTCAGCGACCGTGACCCCGGCGAGTTCCACCACGACGGTCTTCCGCGTATGCGGATCGCGGAGGGTGGTCCTGAAGCTTGGTGGATTCCCGATGTACAGGCGGTACGACTCGCTGAAGCCCGCTCTGCCTGGACTCCCGGCCTGAAAGAATCCCCGGTCGATTCCCAGCAAGTACATCTGGTGGCTTCGAATGTCGCCGTCCTGGCTTAAATTCGGAAGGATTTGCTGCAGAATGTCCGCGAGCGACTTTCCGTTTATTGCCAGGACTTCCATGCCCGGCTTCACGCGGTCGTCGAGTCCCTGATTCAGCAGTACGAAGGCGCGCTTCGACTCGAACGTGAGTGCCAGCGGAAACTGCTTCGCCGAATCGAGCACCGTGCTGATCTCGTCCCCTTGGAAGTTTGTGAACCCGATGTGTCCGTCCTTGATCGCGGCGAGCACCGGCGCAAGCACCTTGCGGAACTGGAGGAGGGTCATCGGCCGCGTGAGCTTGGCTTCCGCCCTGGCGAACTCGGCATCCATTGCCCGCTTCTGGGTGTAGGGGTAGAGGGCCGGGTGCGCTTCTTCGAGCGCCTTTCGAAAGAGCGCGAAGTCGGACTTCAACTGGGGCGGTTCGAGAATCGTCTCGGTGAGTTGCTCGCCCGTTGCCGGGACGACGCGAACGGATAAAATGTCGACGCTGCCAGGCTCGGGTGCTTGGAAGAAGAGCCCGACCCGCCGCCATGGGCCGGTTCGCTGGCCACCCCAATCAAGACGGATTCGGTAGGTGTGGACCAAGCCGTCACGCACAATAGGGGTGACACCGCCCCTCGCCTGAAACGTCGCTACGAACGTTGCGAATGGGGAAGGCTGCGTCGCGCCCTCAGGCAGGACATCTTCCCGGGGGTTGAGGCCGATCGACATGTTGTTCACGCTGCTGGTCGTGCGGGCAAGCACCAGGACCTCCGCCCACTCCTCGCGGCGCCAATCGGGCAGATTTACGTAGACGCCGCCGGCCAGGGATCCGACGGAAATGCGGGAACCCTCGGAAAGGGTCACGCGGAGGGCGTCCGTCGTGCGCTCGACCTCCGCGGCCTTTAAGCCGGGAAGAGGCATCGCGGGCTTCCAGTCGGGCTGCGGTTCACTGAACCGCCATTTCACGATCGCAGCCGTCTTCTTCTCTTGCCCGACAACTGTCGAGCCGATGAAAGAGAACATCGCAACGGCAGTCACGACAAACAAACAAGTGATGGTCAGAGGTTGTTTCATAATTGTTTCGTTAGGTCTGATGCGAAAAACGCCGGCGTCTTAACGTCCCTTCCCACTGCGAATCAACTCACGGGTGAATTCGAGGGCCGTATCGCGGCCTTTTGCGAGGTCGTCGATTGTCTGCGTGACCGCGTGCTTCGGCATCGTGCCGCGGCGGCGGTTACCCTTATCGACGATGCTGAAGTACGATTCTGCGGGAATGTAGACGTGCAGGTGGGACGCAGGGAGCGTGGGACCAATGTCCAAGCCTCCAGTGTCGCCTTCGGCGGCACCACCCGTCTCTTCGCCGATGAATGTCGCTCGCTTGTAAAAGTCAGCCGTCGCGCAGAACTCGGCGGTGGCGGAAAAGCTGCCTCCGTCTATGAGGACGTAGACAGGTCCGTCAAAATGATTCTCGGAGGGCTTCTGCACACCGATGATCGGGTACTTTTCGGTCATGAGCCAACCGCCATTGGGATCGGGCTTGTAAACACCAAATGCGGAGCTGTAATACGGGTCAGTCGCGGGATCAATCTCGGGGAGACCCGTGTATTGTTTGAAGCTCGGCTGGTAGGTTTTGATGTAGTTTCGTTCGATGGCACGAAACTCCTTCGAGGTGAGGTAGGAGAACAGGAGCACAGGGTATTGGTCGAACCCGCCAGTATTCCCCCGCACATCGACGATGAGGTTCTTCGCCCCATTGCTCCTCAGTTCGGCAAATGCCTTCTTGAGGAAGTCGGGGAAGTTCTCGCGCCCGTCAGGCAGCAGCCTTGAGAAACTAGGAATCCGCATAAGGGCGGTGTTCTCACCGTCGAGATATCGAATCGATCGCTTTTCGCCCACAGCCTGGAGTGCCCTGATTCCATTGAGCACATAACGGTTTACCATGTTCTTTTCAGCGTTGACCGGTGCCTCAGCGAGCGTGACCCCGGCAAGGTCCACAACGACGGTCTTCCGCGTATGCGGATCTCGGAGGGTGGTCTTGAAGCTTGCGGGATTCCCGATGTACAAGCGGTACGACTCGCTGAAGCCCGTGCTGCCGGGACTCCCGAGACGAAAGAATCCCCGGGAGATTCCCAGCCAGTACATCTGGTAGGTTCGAATGTCACCGTCTTGGCTTAGATTCGGAAGAATTTGCCGCAGAATCTCCGCGAGCGATTTTCCGTTTATGGCCAGCACTTCCATGCCTGGCTTCACACGCTCGTCTAGTCCCTGATTCAGCACCACGAAGGCGCGCGTCGACTCGAATTTGAGTGCAAGCGGAAACTGCTTCGCCGAATCGAGCACAGTGCTGATCTCGTCACCTTGGTAGCTTGTGAACCCGATGTGTCCGTCCTTGATCGCGGCGAGAACCGGCACAAGCACGTTGCGGAACTGGAGGATGGTCATCGGCCGCGTGAGCTTGGCTTCCGCCCTCGCGAACTCGGCATCCATTTCCCGCTTCGTCTTGTAGCGGTAGAGGGCCGGGTGCGCTTCTTCGAGCGCCTTTCGAAAGAGCGCGAAGTCGAACTTCAACTGCGGCAGTTCAATAATCGTCTCGGTCACTCGAGCCTGCGCCGGCTCGGCGGCGGCCGGGACGACGCGAACGGATAAAATGTCGACGCTGCCAGGCTCGGGTGCTTGGAAGAAGAGCCCGACCCGCCGCCATGGGCCGGTTCGCTGGCTCCCCCAATCAAGATGGATTCGGTAGGTGTGGACCAAGCCGTCACGCACAATAGGGGTGACGCCGCCCCTTGCCTGAAACGTCGCTAACAACCCTGCACCTGGGGAAGGCTGCGTCGCGCCCTCAGGCAGGAC
>JBKJKB010000150.1:0-2610 GCA_046597675.1 Gemmatimonadaceae bacterium | reverse complement strand
GTGCCGCTATCGTCTAGGGGTCAGGACGCCAGATTCTCAGTCTGGACACCGGGGTTCGAATCCCCGTAGCGGTACCATTCGATTCGCCTAACCACCTTCGAGCGAGTAACTACTTCGCCGTGAGACCCAAGGTCGCGCGCAGCGCTTCGCCCACCACGGGCATCACCCCCGGAACGTATCGCTCGCGACGTACCGTCAGCGCGCCGTCGAGCTCCGAGAGTGCCGGGCAGTAGCCCCGCGCCGGCTTGTCGAGATCGATCAGTTTCCGTTCGACGAGTGAAAAGACGCCGACCGCGGTGATCGGCTTCGAGAGCGAGGCCAGCCGGAACTGCGTGTCGCCGTCGGGAGGCTTGACCTCGCTGAGGGAAGTCGTCCCAACGGCCTTGACGGAAACCACCCGGCCACCGTTCATGACCGCCAGCGCCAGCCCTGGCACCTGCGATGTCACGCCGTCGATGGCGGCATCGATGCGCTGCTCCGCGGTGGGCTGCAACCACAGCGTGGTCAGCGCCAGGCTGGCGGCCGCGGCTTGATATATCCCGTTCATGCCTCATTGGACGACGCGCGAAACGCAAGCGTTGCCGCGCGCCGGCCGATCATTGCTTCGTGAATGTCGCCGTGCCGCTGACGTTGGTCGGAGGTGGCTGCGGAACAGGGACTCCAGGGATGTTGATCGTGCAGTTCGCCGTGCCGGATGACGGCCCCGTCATCCGAGTGCTGGTGGCTTGCAAGGTGTAGTTCGTGGTCCCTGAGCAGGTGGTAAAAGCTTCGGCAACGCGAAACGAAAACGAGTGAGTGAGCGTCACCGTGCTCCCGGACACCGACCCGGTCACGCGGTTGGAGATGATGGTCCCGCTGATGGCCGGCATGATCGCCGTGCCGGTAACAGAGCTGCCGCTCTGTGACAGCGTCATTGTCCCGCTACCGGAGGAGCTCGAGTCAGTCACCGTCCAATTACCGGTGACGTTGAGCGGGGAGGTCCCCGCCGCTTGACTGACTGTCACGGTTCGTCCGGCGACACTCACCGATCCCGTTCGCGCCGCGCCGGTATTGGCGCTCACGGAGAAGGACGCGTTGCCATTGCCCCGGCCGCTGGCACCCGACGTGACCGAAATAAATCCAGAGTTACTCCCCGCGGTCCACGGGCACGTGCTGCCAACGGTCACCGTAACGGCATAGCTCCCTCCGCCGGCACCCGCGCTGACGGACGTCGGCGACACCGTCGCCGTACAGCTATTCGGATTTGGCGTCGGCGGCGTGTCTGGCGCGCCCTGGAAGATGCATCCCGAGCAACCGAGACTGATCGAATACGTTGTGGAACCCACGGAGCCGATGAATGGGACAGCGCCCAGATCTGGCACATCGAGCGATCCCGTGGTACGAATTGGGCTCGAAGGATCCGTCACCGTCGGGCCGCTGCACGACGACTGCCCGGGGCACCACGCGCCATTGAGCGTCAACACGCCACTCATCGTGGCGGTTCGTCTCTGGGCGTCGAAGCCGCAACCGGTAAAAGTGGCCGGCGAGTTGCTGAGGTTATGGCGGCCGCCTGAAGTCACGACACGCTCGATCCGCACGCTGCCGCCGCCAGGACAACTCCTCGTGAACGCACCCTGCGCGTAGACGACCTCGGGAGAGACCATGCCGACGAGCCGCTCGAGGACAGTGGGCGGCCTTGCAAGGTTGGCAGCAGCGGAGGACGCATTACCCTCGAGCGCTCCCTTGATCACCGCCGCGACGGTGTGGGCCATCAACGGTCCGGCCTCCGCGATGGTCAGCGCCGTGGGCGGTGCCGCGCTGCCGGCGGCAGTTACTGCAGTGACCCTGAAGCCGTAGCCGGTCACGCTGTCGTCGGATTTCAGCTCCACCCAAACTGCGGAACCCCGGACGCGAATGGTGCGGCCCGCGAGGCTGTCGCCCGTGAACGGGCTGCCGGTCACTTCGTTGTATTCGTAGTCGGTGATGTGGATGTAGTCGTAGTCCTTCTCAACGAACGTCTCGGAGCTGAATGTGACGTCGATCGCCGACGGGCTTCCGGCGACGAAATAGGGCCACGTGCCTCTGTACGAATCCGCGTATGGGTGACTCGATTCCGGCAGAGTCTGCGGCGGTGATGAGCCAGTGGCGGCGTCGACGCTGACGAGTCGGTACCCGAACCCATTGACGCTTTCATCCGATGTCAACCGGATACGCACGGTGGACCCCTGGACACGAATCGTCCGGCCGCCCAGATCGTTTCCCGAAAAGGGGCTTCCGGTGACCGGCGTGCCGTCGGCATTCATGACATGCAGAAAGTCGTAGTCCCATTCGACGTAGGTCTGGGGATCGAATCGCACATCGATTGCACTTGGATTACCCGCCAGCGTGTACGACCAGCTCGAATCGAAGTTATTCGCGTACGGGTGTGCGGATTCAGGTAACCCGCGGGTTTCAAACGGCCGGATCGCCGCGGCCGGCGCGACGTCGATGTCGCGAACGATACCGTCGACCAGCGCCGCAGTTACCGCCGTCCTGATCACGGCGCTATGCGGTGCCAGGGACTCAAAGCCCTGGACGCGACGGCCCGCCAACGGTTGGCTCCAGACGTGCGCCTCCGACTGTCGCGCCCAG
>JBKJKB010000143.1:0-2709 GCA_046597675.1 Gemmatimonadaceae bacterium | reverse complement strand
CTCAAGCGCGGCCGATAAGGCGCCTTTCGCCGCCAGATGCCAGCTGCTGCTCCAACCCACTCATGCCCGCCCGGCTGCGCGGCGCGCGGCGAGAGCGAAGTGCAAAAAATACTGGTTGAGTGAAGTGGCTTCCGTTCCGTGCCAGCGTCCCCAGAAGAGAGCGCAGAATTCTTCCCTCGCCCTGAGCACTTCCCGGCGGCGAGCTCCTCGCCAACGGTCATCCGCTGCCGTGAGGTCGAACAGCTCTAGACCGCGGTCTACGGCAGCGTCACGACGGTCCGGGCGGCCAGCCTCGTGAGCCTTGATCGCCCGGGCTACCTCACTCCCGATGTTGGCGAACTGTTCGAGCAGGGACAGCGAGTTCCATTTTCCCGCTGCCAGCCCGGCGTGTCCTGCTCGTGACACAGTCATGCTATTTCACGAGCTCGGTCACGATTCGGCGGATCGCGTCGCGTAACTCGGCGTCTTCGACTCCGCGGGAGCGGTTTCCCTGTGACGGTCGGACGTTGATCATGGAATCGTATTCGATCCAGTCTTCGCCGGCCGACGCTGGATAGAGGTTGATTCCCCACAGGTGGCTTTGGGAGGATCCGTCGTCCAACAGCACCGCTTCTTCATCCGAATGCAGCTCGCCGCCCAGAGCCAAGATGCGGCGTTCGACGTCGACCACCGCTTTTACCATGTCGCCGAACTGTTTGGTGGCGATCGATGTGAGCTCCGACCGTGCCAGCGGTGCCCTGACGATTCGTGGCGGGGGCATTTCCATTGCGATCTCGGCTCTAGGGGGAAGCGCGAAGATAATCAGAATATCCGTTTTGCGCGCCTCGGGAGTCGCCGCTGGGGAAGCCCCCGATGTCATGGGTATAATAAGACGTGCAGCCGCTACCCGATCTTGTCGCCTCGAAAGTCCCCCATCTGCCTGAGTCCCCGGGTGTGTACCTGTGGAAGGGACGGGACGGGACAATTCTGTATGTGGGGAAGGCGGCCAAGCTCCGCTCGCGCGTGCGCAGCTATTTCGCGAACGATCCGGGGACGAGCCTCAAGACCACGTATCTCGTGAAGCAGATCGCCGACCTGGACACGATCGTGGTCCCCAGCGAGGCGCACGCGCTGATTCTCGAGGCGAACCTCATAAAGGAGCACCGCCCGCGATTCAACATCGCGATGCGTGACGACAAGTCGTACCCGTACATCAAGGTCACCGCGCAGGAGCCGTTTCCGCGCGTGTTCGTGACGAGGCGGGTCACGAATGACGGCGCCAAATACTTCGGCCCGTATACCGACGTCGGCGCGATGCGGCGCGCGCTGAACGTGGTCAAGCGGATCTTTACCGTACGGTCGTGCAGCTACGACATGCCGGTGGACATGCCCGACCGTCCGTGTCTCGATTATTACATCAAGCGGTGCAAGGCGCCGTGCATCCTGGCGCAGTCGCAGCAGGAGTACCGGCAGATGATAGACGAGGTTCTCCTCTTCCTCGGCGGCAGGGCGAGCGAGGTCGTGCGGCGGGTGCGTGCGCGGATGGATGAGGCGTCTGCGCAGTTGGACTTCGAGCGCGCAGCCGAGCTGCGCGACGCGCTGCATCACCTGGAGCGGATGGAGGAGCCGACCGTCGTGCTGCGAGTCGAGGGAGGCGATCGCGACGTCGTCGGATACGCGCGGGACGGCGACGATGCGTGCGTCACGATGCTGCGCATCCGGGAAGGAAAGCTGCTGGCGCGCGAGCACCGGTTTCTCGTGAACATCGAGGGCGAGCCCGACCCCGCGGTGCTGTCGGCGTATCTCGCGGCGAGCTATCCGGCGATGCAGGAGCGCGCGCGCGAGCTGTTGCTACCTTTCGATTTCGACGACCGCGCGCTGCTGGAGCAATCCGTGCCGGACGCGAAGATGAGCGTCCCGCAGCGCGGCCCGCGGCGCGAGCTGGTGGATCTCGCCGAGCTGAACGCGCGGCATCTGCTCGAGGAGCTGAAGCTGTCGTCGCTGGAATCCGAGGAGCGCGCGGGCGAGCCCGTGTACGATTTGCAGCGCGAGCTGGGGCTCGAGCGGCTCCCGCGCACGATCGTGTGCTTCGACATCTCGACCGCGCAGGGGACGGACACCGTCGGCTCGGCGATCTGGTTCGAGAACGGCCGGCCAAAACGGGGCGAGTACCGGAAATTCCGAGTGAAGACCGTAGAGGGCAGCGACGACTTTGCGTCCATGCACGAGGTAGTGACGCGCTACTTCAATCGCAGGATGGCGGACGAGAAGCCAAGCCCCGAGCTGGTGGTGATCGACGGCGGCCGCGGGCAGCTCTCCGCGGCGCACAAGGCGATGGAGTCGCTCGGTCTGGGCGACCGGCCGCTGATCAGCCTGGCCAAGAAGGAGGAGGAGGTTTTCGTGTGGGGGCGAACCGAGCCAGTGCGGATCTCGCGGCGCTCGCCGGCGCTCAGGCTGCTGCAGCAGGCGCGGGACGAGGCCCATCGGTTCGCGGTCACCTACAATCGAAAGCGCCGTTCCATGCGGACCGTAACGTCCGAGCTGCTGCGCGTTCCCGGCATCGGTCCGACAAAGCGGCGGCAGTTGATTCAGACCTTCGGCAGTCTCGAGGGAGTGCGAGGAGCGGCGCCGGAGCAGATCGCGGAACTCCCGGGATGGACTGTCGCGGGCGCGGAGAAGCTGCTGTCTCAGCTGCGAATTGGCGGCAGCGAACCGAAAGGCTAGACGAAC
>JBKJKB010000346.1:0-4837 GCA_046597675.1 Gemmatimonadaceae bacterium | reverse complement strand
GTTCGGACGGAAGATTTACGCTGCCGGGCATGCGCGTCGGCGGTCCGTACCGCGTGACCGCGACCACGATCGGCTTCGCGGCCCAGGTCAGGGAAGATGTCTTCGTCAACCTCGGTCAGACGACGGACCTCGACTTCGTGATGCGCGAGGCCGCGGTACAGCTCGGCCAGGTGACCGTGACGGCCGAAGGCGAAACGATCTTCAGCTCCGCCAGAACAGGCGCCGCGACGACGGTGGGCCGGGAGGCAATCCGCACGCTGCCGACGATCTCCGGCCGCATCGAGGACTTCGCCCGCCTGACGCCGCAGTACAGCGGCACCGGTTTCGGCTTCTCCTTCGCCGGCCAGGACAATCGGCTCAATAACGTCACGGTAGACGGCTCGTACTTCAATAACTCGTTCGGTCTGGCCGGCCAGCCCGGCGACCGGACAGGCGTCGCGCCGATCTCGATGGACGCGATCGAGCAGATCCAGGTCAACATCGCGCCATATGACGTGAGGCAGGGCAACTTTGTCGGCGCGGGCGTGAACACCGTCACCAGGAGCGGAACGAACGAGGTGCGGGGCTCGCTTTACTGGGCTTTCCGCGACAATCGCAAGCTCCTGCATGGCACCAAGGCCGGCGACCTCGAAGTGAACCCCGGCGAGTTCAACTTCAAGAAGGTCGGCTTCAGCATCGGCGGTCCGGTCGTGCCGAACCGGCTTTTCTTCTTCGTCAATTACGAAATAGATGGGCTGACGTCTCCAGGAACGACCTTCCGCGCGAATACGGGTGGAGAGCCGGAAGGAGGAAACGTTACCCGTGTCCTCGCGTCCGACCTCGACAATCTCAGCACCTTCCTGCGGACGAAGTTCGGATACGAGACGGGTCCCTATCAGGGGTACGATCAATCGACCCCCGCGATGCGGTTCCTGACGAAGTTCGATTTCAACGCCAACGACCGTAACAAGCTGAGCCTGCGCTTCAATCTCCTGGAGTCGGACACGGACGTCCTGACGTCGAATTCCAGTTCGCTCGGCTTCGGGAGCAGAAGAAGCAGCACGCGCGCCCTGAACTTCGAGAACTCGAATTACAAGATCCTGGAAAACATCAAGTCGGTCGTCGGAGAGTGGAACTCGACGTTCGGCAGCGACATGTCGAACAACATGATTCTCGGGTACACCAGCCATGATGAGAGCCGCGGCTACAAGGGTACTTTCTTCCCCATGGTGGACATTCTCAACAGCGGCACCACCTATACGACGTTCGGGTTCGAGCCGTTCACGCCGAACAACGAGCTCCGTTACAGCAGCATACAGTTCCTGAACAACATCACCAAGCACGGCGTCAAGCACGAGCTCACGGCGGGAGTCAGCGCCGAATGGTACGAGTCGGAAAACGTCTTCTTCCCGGGATCGCAGAGCGCGTACGTGTACAGCTCGCTCGCCGATTTCTATACGGACGCGAACGACTATCTTGCCAACCCCAACCGCACCACCTCGCCGGTGACGCTGCGACGGTTCCAGGTACGCTGGGCGAACATCCCGGGCCAGGACAAGCCGGTCCAACCGCTGGAAGTGTTCTACGCAGGCATCTACGGCCAGGATCAGTGGCGTTTCAGCGACAAGCTGCGCCTGACGTTCGGCCTGAGGTTCGACGTTCCGTCATTCGGCGAAACAGGATTCGAGAACCCGGCTGTCCCGGGGCTGACTTTCAGGGATGAATTCGGCGCGCCGGTCAGGTACCGGACGGACAAGCTCCCCGGCAAGAACGTCCTGATTTCTCCGCGCTTCGGCTCTAACTGGGATCCGACCGGAACGCGCAGCACGCAGGTCCGCGGCGGCACTGGTGTCTTCACCGGTCGTCCGGCCTACGTGTGGATATCCAACCAAATCGGCGAGAACGGCATGTTGACCGGATCCGAGCAGATCGACAATACGTCGACCAGGCCGTTCCATCCGGACCCGGACCACTACAAGCGGGGGGCGACCGGCTCCCCGGCTGCCAGCTACGGTCTGGCGTTAACCGATTCGACGTACAAGTTCCCGCAGCTCTGGAGAACCAACGTCGCCGTTGACCAGCGCCTGCCGTTCGGGCTGGTAGGAACCGGTGAGTTTCTGTACAGCCGTGACGTAAACGGTGTGCACTACATCAACGCGAACCTGGCCCCGCCGCAGTCCACGTTCGTCGGAGCCGACAACCGGCCGCGGTGGACCGCGAGCAACCGCCTCAATAGCAACATCACCAGCGCGATCGTGCTGAAGAACCAGAACGACGCCTATTCCTGGAGCCTCGCGGGCTCGCTGGAGAAGCCCTTCGGCGCCGGCACGTACATCAAGACGGCATACAGCTACGGTGTCTCGAAGAACACGATTGATCCGGGCTCGATTGCTTTCGGATCGTGGAATAACAATCAGCACTCCGGCAATCCCAATAAGCCGGGAATGGCGTACGCGGGGACGTCGCCGGGGCACCGCTTCTTCGCCGCCGGTTCTATCCGGAGAGAGTACTTCAGCTTCGGAGCCACCACGGCGTCGCTGTTTCTCGAGAACCGTACCATTGGAAACACGAACTACACGTTCAGTGGCGATCTGAACGCCGATGGTGGATTCAGCAATGACCTCATCTACATCCCCCGGGATGTGTCCGAGATGAATTTTGAGACATACACGCTCAACGCAATTGTGGGCACGGGTACGACTGCAGCACCTCAGTTTCCCGCTGTGACGTTCACTGCCGCGGAGCAGGCGGCGGCGTGGGAAGCCTTTATTCAGCAGGACAAGTACCTCAGTGCCAACCGGGGCAAGTATGCGGAGCGTGGCGCAGTGTTCCTCCCGAGAGTAACGAAGGCCGACTTCAGCCTCGCCCAGGAAATTTTCGGACGAGTTTCCGGGCAGAGAAACGCGTTGCAGCTCCGGTTGGATTTCCTGAACGTTGGCAACCTGCTCAACAAGGAGTGGGGCCTCGGCCAGCGGTTGGTAACGACACAGCCGCTGTTCGTTGGCAGCGGTCGTCCAACTGCGGATGGGACGGGAAGGGCAGTGTACCGGCTGCAGAACGTCAACCGCGCGCTCATCACGGAGTCGCTCCAGCAGACCGCTGGAATCGGTGATGTTTACCGGATTCAGCTCAGTGTGAGATACAGCTTCAATTAGCGCTTCGATGGGCTAGCTGGCGAAGCGAAATGCTTCGGAGTGAAAAAAGAATCCCGCCTCACGGCGGGATTTTTTTTGCTCCACGGTCCGATAGGGCGGTATGACTCGGCAGCGCAAGAATGCGAAAACCGAAATCGCCGTGGCGCGCGGCCACCGAGCTCGCGAGCGCGGCATCGTAGCTGCCTGTTCCATCGACCTCGTTCAGCGCGTTGAGTTCGCCCAGCATAGTGTGCAGCGCCATTATCGGAGTAGCGCGGAACTGGATCTCATCCAGAATGAATGGAAGCCCTGGTTGAATTCCGCGCGGGTAGCTCTTCCAGGCGCGCAATACGGCGGCGAGCGGACCGATGTTGTCGGGCTTCGCGTCATAACAGATGCCGAGGTTGTCCGTGCCCGGCGGGGATCCACGAGCGCTCTCCGCAGCGCCACCGACGACCACGAAACGGATCTCAGCGGCGACGAGGCCTTCCAGCATCGCGAGATGGCCATGATCCGGCCGCCACTCACGGCCCGCGGGAACCTCGGAAATGGCACTAACGGCTGCCGGCCGGCCCCGCTTCCGCTCGCGATAGAGGTTCCGTGTCACGGAAAGCCGGGCGATGAAGGCGGATACGAATCGATCCATGTCGATCGCGATCCGCAGCGCCCCGTCAGCCGACTCGGCCAGTACCAGCTGGCCTGGCGGGCGGGGACCGCGCTGCCGTGGCGACAGCAGATCGGGGTACTCCAGCAATGCCTCGGCAGCGAGTGAGTAGGCTCGCTTGAGCGAGACGTCGGCGGTCAAGGCGAGCAGCCGGGCCAGAGCTACCCGCTGCGCTTCCTCGAGGGTGTATTGGAACGAAACCCCGAGCACGGCCGCTGCGTTCTGGACCCACTTCGGTGGAGCATCCACCACCCGCGAGAACTCGGCTAGCTTCACGCGATAATTATATCTATAAACTAGCTATAAATCAATTAATTATATCTTGTGTTTAGACTAAAATGCCGTGGCGGCGTTAGAAAATGGTCAGATTGATATACCGCCGCGGGTTCCGCTGAAAATCCAGAGTCAGAGAATCAACCCGGGTCACGAGTCGCCTGACGTCGTTGTACAACGCGGGGTCCGTGAGAAGCTTGCCGGCGGTACCTTCGCCGCTATCGAGCTTGGCCAGGGTGGAGTTGAGCTGCGCCGAGGTCCGACTTAGCTCCGCTGAGAGCTCTACCACGTTCGCACTGGCTGCTTGCATGTTCTTGAGGGTTGAATCGACCTTCGCGGGATCAATCGCGCCAGCGGCACTACGCAGTGACGCCATAGTGGCGTCCAACTGCCTTGCCTGTGCCGTAACTACCGCGCTTAGCTGGTTTACCAGGCGGTTCGTGCCTGCTAGCGTCGAGCGCAGCTCGGCGAGTCCCCGCCCCATTACGAACTCCCGCTCGAACTCCTTGGTGATCGCCTGGACCGACCCGGCTATCGAGTCAGCCTTGGCCGACAGCTGGTCCACGCCCGGCGGGCTGGGCGATACCGGAAGCGTATCTCCCTCCGCATGGGTCACCCTATTCGGACGCGTGGGGGTCAGCGCTACCGCCTTGTCACCGAAAAATCCGGCGGGGATCACCGAGGCGCGTGTGCCCTTGGGCACCTTGTACTCGCCCGTGATCCTCAGAGTGGCCATCACGCCACCCGTCGGAACGAACTCGACCTTGTCGACGTAGCCGGCAGTCAC